>NZ_AWXA01000062.1:0-137537 GCF_000478965.1 Megasphaera vaginalis (ex Srinivasan et al. 2021) | reverse complement strand
TTTTTGATGGTTTATTGCTGCTCTCTGCAGCACTTATTTTTACTGATGTTTACGCCGCCACCAGAGGAATGCGTAAACGGCAATAACGACAAATGTCAGTACCAGCAATCGTCCCCAATGTTCACGAATCAGTAACAGGTCATGTCCGAACCACACTTCAATGATAACGGCAGGGATTTTTCCGAACAGATTGGCTACAAAATGATCTTTATAAGATATATGGCTTAATGAACTGAGCGCCGTAACGACGACATTCGGAGAATACGGTATAGCCCGCCCGGCCATGATCGTCTTGACACAGCTGTACGAATCCAGCTTTTCCAGCATATTGCTCCGTTGAATCACTTTTTGCGCCTGTTTTCGCAGCAGTTTTCGCGTCAGGCGAAAACTGATCTCAATGCCAAGGACTTCTCCGATCCAAGAAATGACGATACCCGGTATCAATCCGAAGATTACGCCGTTTACAGTAAGGAACGGAATCGACGGAAGTCCGATGGCATTGATAAAAGCGATCATGAATATGCTGATCAGTATCGCCTCATAGCCAAAAGACGAGATATATGCCGTCAGCCCTTCCAAATCTCCGTCGATCAGGAGTTGCCACATAGTCGTATAGAAATCGGGCAAGATCAGCTGGATTCCCCAGAGAACGGCAATGATAGCTAAAAGGCCGACAAGTCGCAGCATCCAGCCCAAGGTTTTATCTGTCATAAACGGTATCTTTCCTTTTAGCGACTGCCGGAGCAGTCAAAATAGTAATGTGCCGGTTAACTCGCACATGCTGTCTCATGTTGCGAAAGACAGTATATCATGTAAATTTTATTATACCATATTTTTTTGTACGCAGAAAAGCTTACATCGCATGCCGGCATGTCAAACGCTGTGCAGCAATAATACCCTTAACAGCGGCGGGACCGGAGCTGAGCGATTTTTTCGTTCAGGCGCTCTTCTGAATAAAAAACCTCTTCCAACGTAAGCCCTTGTGCCGGCGCCGTCGCACCCAAACGGGTCCGATCTTTGCCTGCAAGAATAGCGGAAAGATCAGTTTGGGAAAATCTGCCCAGGCCGACATCGACGAGACCGCCGGCAATATTCCGTACCATATGATATAAAAAGCCGTCACCGACAACATCAATGCAGATACCGGCCGATATTGGTTCAACAGTCAGAGAATATAGTGTTTTTACCGGGTTCATCGGCGTTGTATTGGCGCCTTCAAATGCCGAAAAATCATGTTTTCCCAAGAGCAGCGAAGCGCCTTCCCGCATTGCCTGCAAGTCCAGTTTCCTGCGAATGAACCAACTGTACCGCAGTAAAAACGGATCGTGGATCCTGCCGTTATTGATGATGTATCGATAATGCTTTCCTTTATTGTCATGGCGAACGCTGAAAGCATCGGTCATTTCCCGTGCTGAAAGTACGGCGATCGTACGCGGCAGACAGCCTTTCATCGCGTAAGGAAGTTTTTCCGTAGGAATCGTGCCGGCGCCGTAAAAATTGACAACTTGACCGCGGGCATGAACACCGGCATCGGTTCTGGCCGCTCCATAAACAGTGATCTGCGTCCGGTAAATAGTTGCCAACGCTTCTTCCAGGCACTGCTGCACCGAAGGAGCTTTGGACTGCCGTTGGAAGCCGTAAAAGTCAGTACCGTCATACGCAACGACTAGACAGATATTCTTTTTCATATGCCCCACCGCAATACCGCCAAAACGACAGTGACGCCGAGAACGGCGAAAACAGCGACATAATCCCGATACGTATGCACCAGCTCCGTCATCCTCGTCCGGCCTTCACCGCCGCGATAGCATCGCGACTCCATCGCCGTCGCCAGATCGTCGGCACGGCGAAAAGCGCTGACAAAAAGCGGAACCAATAAAGGAATCATATTTTTGCCGCGCTGCCACAAGCTGCCGCTCGTAAAATTCGCTCCCCTCGCCGTCTGGGCTTTCATGATTCGATCCGTTTCCTCCAACAGCGTCGGAATAAACCGCATCGCAATCATCATCATCATCGCCAGTTCGTGGGCAGGAACGCCGAAGCGCCGAAATGGATTCAGCAAATGTTCGATACCGTCGGTCAAAACGATCGGCGAAGTCGTATAGGTCAACAAAGAAGAAAAAACGATCAAGTAGACCAGCCTTGCCGTCATCAGCGCCCCTTGCGCGATGCCTTCGCGCGTAATGTGGAAAATGCCGTATTGCCAGATCGCTTCCCCCGGTGTCGTGAATAAATGGATCCCCAGCGTAAAAGCGACAATAACCCAAAGGGGCTTGATCGATTTGACAATCAACCGCGGCGGCAATTTTGCCGTCAAAAAGCAAGTAACTACGAAAGCCGTCACAATACCGTAAGAGACAAGGGAATCGGCAAAGAAAATGGCAACAATAAAAATCAACGTACAAACGATTTTAACGCGCGGGTCAAGTTTGTGAATAAACGAAACTCCCGGGAAATATTGACCTAACGTAATATCAGTGAGCATGCTCTGCCCCTTTCAGCGACGCATAAATGGACTCCGCGCCTTCTGCTACGGTTTTCACGCGCTCCTGTACCGGCAGACCGCGTCCGTGCAGATAACGCAATACATCCGTAACAGGCGGAACGGCAACACCTGCTTTACGGAGTATCGCTTCCTCTTCAGAAAAAATCCGCAGCGGCTCACCGTCCAAAACAATATTACCGCCGTCAAGAACAATAAGTCGGTCAGCCATCTGTGCAATATCTTCCATATTATGGGAAACGAGGATAACCGTAATGCCTTTTTCACGGTGCCAACGCAATATTTCCGAAAATATCTCGCGTCTGCCGGCCGGATCCAGACCGGCAGACGGTTCATCGAGAATCAAATAGGCGGGATGAATGGCAATGACGCCGGCAATAGCCACGCGCCGCATCTGACCGCCACTCAGCCGAAACGGCGACCGAGCCGCGTAAGTTTCATAATCGAGACCGACAAACTCCATCGCTTCCTTGACACGTTCCTCGACAGCTTCTTCATTGAGTCCGAAATTACGGGGACCGAAGGCGATATCTTTTGCAATCGTTTCTTCAAATAATTGATATTCCGGGTATTGGAAAACCATGCCGACCGTATGCCGCATCGTCATAGCCTCCTTATCCTTTTTACCGATATTGATGCCGTCGACAGTAACCGTTCCTTCCGTCGGCTGCAACAAGCCGTTTAAAATCTGGACCAGCGTCGACTTTCCGGAACCGGTATGCCCGATAATTCCGACAAACTCACCGGCATGAATTTCCAAGTCTATATGATGGAGCGCCGTTTTTTCAAAAGGCGTTCCCACACCGTACGTATGCCGTACTCCCGTTAAAACAATGGACATAAAGAATCTCCCAACTCTTCCTTTGTGATGATCTGGCCGCTTACGGCAACGCCTTTTTCTCGCAGAAGCGCCGCCAACTCAGCGGCAACGGGCACGTCAAGCCCCATCATCTGCAGTTTACGGACATGCGTAAAAACGTCGCGCGGCGTTCCTTCCAAGACAAGCTCGCCTTGATTCATGACGAGAACGCGGTCGGCTCGAACCGCTTCTTCCATGAAGTGCGTGATCAGAACGATGGTAATGCCTTCATCGTGCAGCTGTAAAAGCGTATCCATGACCTCGCGCCGACCCTTCGGATCAAGCATTGCTGTCGGCTCGTCAAGGACGATGCAGCGGGACTGCATGGCCAGGATTCCGGCAATGGCGATACGCTGCTTTTGGCCGCCGCTCAACAGATGGGGACCATGCTTGGCATACTGTGTCATCTGCACCCGTTCCAAAGCAGTCCGCACCCGTTCTTTTATTTCGGCAGAGGGAACGCCGAGATTTTCCGGACCGAATGCGACATCTTCTTCAACGACAGCTGCCACGATTTGATTATCCGGGTTCTGAAAAACCATCCCGACATGCTGCCTGATATTCCATAAATTTTCTTCTTGCGCCGTCTGCATGCCACAAACTTCACAACTGCCTTCCGTCGGCCGTAACAACGCGTTAAAATGCTTGGCCAACGTCGATTTTCCCGACCCGTTGGTTCCGATAATCGCAACAAATTCTCCTTCATCAATGGAAAAAGATACGTCTTTGACAGCGTAAACCGTGCGCCCCGCTTCATCCGTATAGGAATGACTCAAGTGATCCGCCTTCAACATAGGTATACTCATCGTACGCGACTCCTCTGTGCTCACGTTCATCCGATTGCCTCCGCTCTAACGCCGGCGCGGTTCGGCCGCAGCCGTTCCCTTGACCAGGGCCAGGAGAAAATACAAAACGACAGTGGCCGCCGCCGCGAATTGCCAGTATGCCGCAGCCCCGAGAACAGGCAAAATATAGCAGCAAGAATAGCTGGAAAAGGGAACGGCGAACAACCAGCCGCTTCGTCCCATATCCCGCAAGCGACGACTGCCGACAGAGATCTGCGCCCAAACGACGGGAACGGTCAACGCCAAAAAGATGACCGCAAAGAGCAGCGCCAAATCGATTCTGCCGATGAGCAACGCCTCTACCAGCCTGCTGTACAGAATCAGCGAAAAAAAAGCTTGCCCGAACATCAGGACAAGAGTTCGCAAAACAAAGGGCTGCCGCTGTAAGGTGCCGGAAAAACGAAAATACTTTTCCTTTAACTCTCCAAAATCACGAAAACTGATGATGCTGTCTTCATCGGCTGAACCGACAGGCATTGATAACCCTTTATGGATACGCGCCGCAGAGCGAGTGCGTTTTTGTAGCTTTATCTTTTTTGGCTGATTCATGTCCGCCTCCCAAGGTCAATTACATCAAGTGCATCAGGCTCTCTTTCCTATGGTATCACATTCTGCTTTCGGACTCAAATTTTTTTCATAACTGTGGTACAATAAGCATGAATTACGACTACGCAAGGAGATGCTCTCATGGAAAAAAAGTATGAATCACAAACGATCGCGGGCACACGCGGATTATTTACGTTCAATTTTTTCTGCGAATCTATCATTACGGCCCTGCACACGCTGCTGCACATGCTGGAACACGCAGAAATACCGGCGCCGGAGGAACTGAGTAAGGTACCCAAAACGCTCTCCGATTTCGGCATGGCCTTACAAGAGGATTACGACCAAAAAGCAGTAAATTTATGCAGAATCAAAGAAGATATCCTCCGTTTTTACAAAGCAGCCTTCAAAGCCAATGACAAATTGGTACCGCTCTTGCCGACGGAAAACAACGAGATATTTTATTATTATCTATTGTATACGGAAGGCGTCAACCTGTTGTTTGCCAATTTTATGTATAGCCTGTGCAGTGATTTTCCGGAAAACGAAGACATGACGCCGGCTATTGCGGAAATACGGCAAGCGTTTTTAGCCGTATCGGAGTCCTATGAATAGGCAGTGATGTCTCTTTCTTTCCTTCACTAAAGAAGAACAGTCGAAAAACGGCATTACAAAAACAACGCCTTGCCGCTTCCTCGTCCTTTTACCTGACTAAAAGGATTTCATGAATTCTTCCCGCTATTGATAAAATGCCATAGGAATATAAAAAACCGTTTCGCCGCGAGAAGGCGAAACGGTTTTTCCTTTATGAAATGACAAAGAAATGGATAAACGCGACCAGTGCGACCACGAAGCGGTAGTAAGCAAACGAAGCCAACGTCGATTTATTCAGGAACTTCAGGAACCAGAGTACCGAAATATAGGCCACGACAAAAGCGACAACAAAGCCGATAAGGATCATGATCATGTCATTGCCGTTTAAGTCGGCAAGACTTTTCAGCAAGTCGTAAAAACAGGCAATCATCATAACCGGCACGGCAATGATAAAAGAAAAATCCGCTGCCGCCTTGCGGCTGAGCCCTAAAAACAACCCGCCGGCTATCGTCGAGCCGGAACGTGAAAACCCCGGCCAGAGAGCCAAAATCTGGAAAGCGCCGACAAAAAAAGACTGGATAACCGTCAGTTCGTTAACATCATCACAAACAGTGCGGACACGGGATTTTTCAGCTGCCAACATAAAAAGACCGCCGATGATCAGGCCAATAATCACTGTCCCGGCAGAAAAAAGATACGTTTTAATCGCATGGTGAGCAAAAAAGCCGATAATCATAACCGGCACAATTCCAGCCGCGACATGAGCCAATGTCAGCCCCGTATCGCGGCGCCGCCAATTGACCGGAGACAAGAGATGCCAACAGCGGTATTGCTGCAGCATATATAAAAACTTGTCTTTATAGATGAGCAATACGGAAAGAATCGCTCCCAGCTGAATAAAGACCTCAAATACGCCGGCACGCACCCCGGTAAAGCCGAGCCAATCGCCGACAAGAATCATGTGTCCTGTCGAGGAGACAGGAAGGTACTCCGTAACCCCTTCTACGATGCCTAAAATAACGGCAATAATATAATCATTCACGCAATCATTCCTCCAAACGTCAAAAACAATACGTACTGCGTAGATTATAGCACAGCCACATGCGGAAAAAAAGACGCTATTCTTTCGAACAGCGTCTTTTTATCAGAGATCAATCCAGCGAAATGACATGATTGGGATTTTCGATTTTAAACTTAGCGTACTTCGGATCACCGTTGTGCTCAAAATACAGCGTATCGCCGTCCAAGGTCCCTCGCCAGCTGACGATGATCGGACATTCGCGGCTCAGTTCTTTCAGCATGTGAATCGGATTTAAATTGAGAATCGGAGCAAAGAGAAAACTGACATTGTCAATCATAACAACGCGTGCATTGAGCCGATGTATAGCCGCAGAAATAAGTTCTGTAGCCTTTTCCGGTCGATCGGCCCGAGGCACTTCCAAAAACTCATCATCAAACAACTCTTTCGCTTCACAGATTTTCCAGCCATCCTGATAGGTCAGTTCACGGATTAATTTGCTTTTGCCCGATCCGGGACCGCCAATAAGAATCAACAACTTCTCCTCTTCTTGGGCAATGTACTTCCATCGTTTTAACACATCTGCATCTGTAACCATGAAAATCACCTTCATTTGCTAGTTTTATTTATATATTTATTATACTTGAAAGTCGTCACATAAGTAAAGGAATTTATCTACTTAAATTTCTCCCCCTTCTTCTCAGCCAGATCATACCGCCCCGCCGCGCTCTGCAAATCCGTAACAGGGCCGGTCAACAGGATCACATCGTCAATATACTGCCCGTCGTGGCGAACAACAAAGAGAAGCGATACATCTTTATCGTAAGGACTGTCATAATAGTACCCGTCGACGCCGGTCGCCCCGTCAGGCCCCCACTCGATCCTGCTCGGCTCGCCGTACAGCGCCAAAATCGTCGACAAATGGTATCCGATAGAGGCGCCGCGACCGGTATAGGCGCTGTTCGTCATCAGGAATACCTTATCGACGCGGGCCAGACGATCGGCCTCCAATCCATAATCGCCATATATCCAGAAATTCCCGCCGCTGCCCTTAAGCATGCTTTTCCACTTCGAATACGCGTTAAGATCAAAGGCCGTACGCGGCACAACGCCCATCAAGGTAAAGTCTCTCTCGTCTCGCCGAATCGGATCAAGGCGGCGTAAATCGTCTGCATACGGCGCCCGCGGCGCCATCATGGCAATCCGCTCGATCTTACGATCGGCGACGGCGAAAGCGAGGATTTCGCTTGCACCGGGATCTTCATAAAGGAAGTAGAACACATTGGCATCGGGATCGCGCAATATTTTTGCCGGCGCGCCGTAAGCACGCACCAACAGTTCGGCCACATTTTTCAAATAGATGCCGCGACCTGCAGCGATATCTTGCCCCTTCGCCAGGTAAACCGCTTCCACGCCGCCGCCCTTTATCTTTCCATCCTGCCCGGGCACTGCCGGCAAATGCGGATTGCGCAGAACGACGCGCAGCTCCAAGTCCGGCCGATCATACTCCAGCGTAGTGAAATGTTCCGTCACCTTGCGTTTGTCAGGCCGCCCGTACACGGAAAGTACCTTCGCCTCTTCATCGCCACGGCGCAAACTGCCAATAGTGAAATCAGCTTCTGTCAAAGGCGCAATCGCGATGGGTTGCACAGCATCGCGATTAACGGATTGTACAGCCGAAGGCAGCGAAAAATGAAAACGCACACCGCCCGGCTGCGAGTCCGTTTCCTCATGCAATTGCGGCAATTCGTCCGCCCCAATCGCCGTATTTTGACGGGCGAAAGTATCTTTACCGTCCTCCACAGAAGGGTCTCCGCTTTTACGCACTGCCGTTTTTGCAGACATAACAACACCGGCTTCATTTGTTGAAGCGACTGTCGGAACGGCGTCGCCGGCCCAAGCCGCCGTGCAGCCGAAAAGATACAGTCCGCCTAAAAGAATCCCTATACGCTTCATTCCTTACCTCCTCGACAGGTATTGAAAAAAACACCCTTTGAAACAACATTCCAAAGGGTGCGCAACAAGCAAACTATTTCTGTTCCGGACGACTTAACGGGAAAAGCAGGACATCACGTATAGATGCGCTGTTCGTCAAAAACATGACTAACCGGTCGATGCCGATGCCCAAACCGCCTGTCGGTGGCAAACCGTATTCCAAGGCGCGGCAATAATCTTCATCCATTTGATGCGCTTCGTCGTCACCTAATTCCCGTTCCTTCATCTGCTGCATAAAGCGATCCCGCTGATCCAGGGGATCATTTAATTCGGAGAAACCGTTTGCCAGCTCACGGCCATAAATAAAGGCTTCAAAACGATATGTCAGGAGAGGATTATCCCGGTCCTGCTTCGTTAACGGTGAAATCTCCAACGGATGACCGGTAATCACCGTCGGCTCGATCAAATTTTCTTCGACATAGTCTTCAAAACACCCGTTAATGATCTTGCCGATTCCGTCATGCTCCGTGTATTCCACATGGAGTTCATCGGCAATGGCCCGGGCCTCTTCCAACGTCGTGACAGCGGCAAAATCTTTTCCCGTATATTTGGCGACGGCTTCAATCATCGTCATACGATTCCACGGCGGCGTCAAATCAATGTCCTGATCGATATAGGTAATCTTCATCGTCCCGTAAAGTGACTGCGCCAAGCCGGATACCAGTTCTTCCGTCAGGGCGATTACGTCTTCCAGATCGCCGAATGCCTGATACAACTCAACAGTTGTGAACTCAGGATTATGACGCGTATCGATTCCTTCATTGCGGAAGCAGCGGTTCATTTCATAAACGCGTTCCAAGCCGCCGACAAGCAGACGCTTCAAATGAAGTTCCGGCGCGATTCGCAGAAAAATATCCATATCCAAAGCATTGTGATGGGTCTTGAAAGGTCTGGCCGCAGCGCCGCCGGCAATATTATGAAGCATCGGCGTTTCCACTTCCAGAAAGCCGCGTTGATCCAGGTAAGCGCGAATGCCTTTAATAATTTTCGAACGCTTGATAAAGGTATCTTTAACCTCGGGATTGACAATAAGATCCAAATACCGTTGGCGATACCGCATTTCCTTGTCCGTCAACCCGTGAAATTTTTCCGGCAGCGGCCGCAGCGATTTCGACAATAACGTCCACGTTTCGACGCGAATCGTCGTTTCGCCTGTATGTGTCGTGAACACATCGCCGTCAACGCCGATAATATCCCCAATATCAAGAAGCTTGAAAAGCGTATACGATTCTTCTCCTAAAACGTCTTTGCGGAAATAAAGTTGAATTTCGCCGCTAATGTCACGGAGTACACAAAAAGCGGTCTTGCCATGACGGCGCAGCGCCATCAGCCGACCGGCAACGCGTACTTTCGTACCTGCCGCTTCCAGTGCCACCGCTCCTTCTTTAATTTCTGCCGCATGATGATCCCATGCAAATTTCTGTCCGAAGGGATAAACTCCGGCATCTATGAACTGCTGCATTTTTTCGCGGCGCACGACCATTTGGTCATTTAACTTTTCCGCTTCCATCGCCATCGTTTCCGTACTGCGCATTTCCGACATAGTAACTCCTCCTGTGTTAATCTCCTGATTTTTATGCTTCCATCGGTAAGATACGATAGCTCAATTCGCCGGCAGGAGCCTTAACGGCTACGATGACGGGAGACGCCTTATCGATTTTCTTCCCCAAGATAGCGACGCCGACGGGGGATTCATTGGAAATGCGGTTGTTGAACGGATCGGCTTCAGCCGTGCCGACGACGGTATATTCAAACCGTTCACCCGTTTCCACATCTTCCAGGACAACCTTTGAACCGAGACGAACCGTATCTGTGCCGTCACCGGTCTCTTCAATTATTTTTGCCGTCCTGATTTTGCCTTCCAATTCGGCAATACGGCCTTCAATAAACGCTTGTTCATTTTTTGCATCATCATATTCCGAGTTTTCACTCAAATCACCGAGCGCGATGGCTTCCTGAATCCGTTTCGATACCTGAATGCGGCGAACCGATTTCAGTTCGGCCAACTCATCTTTTAATTTCTGCAGCCCTTCTTCGGTAATCAAAGTTTCCGTTGTATTCATGGTTATACTCCTTTGCCTGATCCTATGGTCTCAGCAGCAGGAAAAACGCCGCTGTCTGAATATGCAATTACGTTTAATTATATGCTTCCCTGAATACCTTGTCAATCCTTGGCAGCGGCATTGGCGCTCACTCCAGACAACCTCATAAGGCGGCTCTGGCGGCTTCGACGATGTGCCGGAATTCCGCCGGTGTCATCGCCTGATTCAACGCCTGTCGCAGGGCCGTAGACGCATATAGGCCTTTCGTATACCACGCCGCATGAGAACGCATTTCGCGCAAGCCTATGTAATCGCCCTTAAACGCCAACAGGCGGTCAAAGTGCTGCAGCAGCTGGTCATATCGTTCCTGCGCCGACGGCGGCGGAACGATTTCTCCGGTCTGCAAATACCGGCATATTTGCGGAAATATCCAGGGATTTCCCTGGGCGCCGCGCCCAATCATAACGCCGGCACAGCCGGTCTCCCGGAACATCTGCAACGCCGTCGGCCCGTCACAGATATCGCCGTTACCGAAAACGGGGATCGATACGGCATCGACAACCTGTTTGATTTTCGTCCTGTCCGCTTTACCGCCGTAAAATTGTTCTCTCGTTCTGCCATGGACGATGACGGCGGCGGCACCGACCGCTTCGGCCCGCTTGGCCAGCTCAGGCGCCGTAAAAGAACCTGCGTCCCAACCGGTGCGCATTTTTACTGTAACCGGCAGCGAAACGGCGCGAACAACGGCGGCAATAATGGCCGTCGCCAGCGGCAGATTAGTCAATAATGCAGCGCCTTCCCCGTTGCCGACCACCTTTTTGACGGGACAGCCCATATTAATATCGATCACATCAGCGCCGGCTTCCTCGGCAGCAGCGGCGCCGCGCGCCATGGTCTCCGGCTCATTGCCGAATAACTGCAACGAAAGCGGATGTTCCCGTTCATCAACACGCAGCATTTCTCTCGTGTGCAGATTATGATAACAAATCCCCTTGGCGCTGACCATTTCCGTGCAAACCAAAGCCGCGCCATAGCTGCGGGCAATGACGCGGTACGGTAGATCGCAGACTCCGGCCATAGGAGCCAAGGCAACCGGCATATCCAATTGTAGGGAACCGAGGCGGAGCGGTTTAACGATTTCGTTCATAGATAATCCGCAATCCTTCAAGCGTCAGCATCGGTTCGACAACATCAATCGACTTCGCCTCGGGAGCAATGATCACGGCCAGGCCTCCCGTAGCAACGACCTTCGCCCTGCTTCCCAATTCCTTTTGCATCCGTGCCACCAACCCGTCAACTTGACCGACAAAGCCGTAAAACACGCCGGCTTGCATACTTTCAACCGTATTGCGGCAAATGACCTTGTCCGTGCGGCGAACTTCGATGCGCGGCAGCTTGGCCGTACGCTGCACTAAGGCTTCCGTTGAAATCCCAATACCCGGACAGATGGAGCCGCCCAAATAGACGCCCTTCCTGTCAACGGCGCAGAAGGTTGTCGCCGTTCCGAAATCGATAATGATAACGGGACCGCCGTACATTTCATAAGCGGCAACGGCATTGACGATACGGTCGGCGCCAACTTCGCGCGGATTGTCATACTTAATGTCCATGCCGGTCTTGACACCCGGTCCGATGACCAACGGCACGAGGCCGAAATAACGCTGGCACATCCGTTCCAATGTAGGCATTACGGGCGGTACGACGGAAGAAATGATGATATCCTGAATCGCTTCGGCATCCACGCCGTTGGCATAAAACAGATTGCGGATCAGAACCCCGTATTCATCGGTCGTCCGCAAGCGGTCTGTTGAAATGCGCCAATGATCAAGCAACGCTTTACCGTCGAAGATACCCAGGACAATATTCGTATTGCCTACATCAATTACTAAAACCATAAGTTAACGATCTCCCCTGCAAAAATAAGTTAATTACGCCTTATATGATAACAGAGTTTCCCGTCCTTGAACAGTCTTTAAAAGAAATCGGCGCCCGCTTTTTTCAAGGCTCCGGCAATACGACTGCCGATGCCGACAGCCAACACAACTTTCACCGCATCGAAGGGAATAAACGGCAGCGCGCAAACGAGAAAGGCCTGACTCAACGTCATCGGTTTTTGCAGCAAGTACGTGTACGTCGCCGTAAACCAAACGGCGCCGATGAGATATACAATACACAGGGATAACAGTGCGATCCCCACCCTGCGAAACAACGTTCCCGCAGAAAGCCGGCAAAAACCGCAGACAAAAGCCTGGACGACAAAGCCGATCATGAAGCCGCCTAACGGACCGAGAACGATTGACGGCCCCGCCTGTGCCATGGCGAATACAGGGATACCGAAAAAGCCGAGCAGAATCCAGACGACAACGCTTAATGCGCCGTACCGCGGCCCCATGACGACGCCGGCCAAAACAACAGCAAAAACCTGAAGCGTATGGGGCACGGCACCGATAGGCAGAGAAAGCTGTGATAAAATTCCGATAAGGGCCGCAAAAAAAGCGGCGCCAATCATTTTTTGCAAAGGCATTGCAACCCCTCCTTGTCATGAATATGGTGACGCTTCTATTGTAATGAGCCGTTATCATATTGTCAATAAAAAATATTTTTATCCAGGTTTACAATCCTATTTATGTACCGGTCGCACACGAACATCTCCGGCCAAAATCGTTTCTTTTCTGCCGTCTGCCGCAACAACAATCAAGTTGCCGCTGTCATCGAGATCAACGGCGGTACCGATAATGTTTCCTTGCGGCAGCGCAACTCCCACTTCCGTTCCCAAGATGCACGATAATTCCTTCCATTCTTGCAGAATCGGCGCGAACCCGTCTTCCTTGGCAATCATATAATATTTTTCCAGCTGGCAAAGCACTTCTTGCAGCAATTTTTGCCGACTGACCGGTACCTGTTCCATGGCGAAGCTCGTGACAATACGACGCAGCTCAGGCGATACATCTTCCTCTTTTAAGGAGGTATTGATTCCCATTCCCAAAACAAGATAGTTTAATCGCTCCATGGAAGCATTTAATTCCGTCAGGATACCCACTAATTTGCGCCCCTTTACGAGCAAATCATTCGGCCATTTAATGGCGCATTGCACGCCCATATGACGGATGGCCCTGGTCAGCGCAACTGCAGCTAAAAGCGTCATTTTGGCAACTTCCATCGGCAGAAAAGGCGGCCGTAAAATAAGCGAAAACCAAAGCCCCTGTGCAAAGGGGGAAAGAAAGGCGCGATCCAGACGACCGCGGCCGCCGAACTGCTCTTCCGCCAGCACCAGCGTACCTTCAGGCGCACCTTGATCGGCCAACTGCTTGGCAAGGGTGTTCGTCGAGGAAACCCTTTCATAATACGCAATTTCCCGTCCCAGAGTAACGGTCTTCAACCCGTCAAGAATGCGTTCTGGCGGCAGAAGTTCCGGCGCTTCATGCAGACAGTATCCCCGTTTCGTATGTGATTCGATCCGGTAATTCCGCTGTTTCAACAACTGAATGTGCTTCCATACCGCCGTCCGCGAAACCCCCAGTTGCTCCGAAAGCTTTTGCCCTGAAATATATTCCCCTCTGTGTGCCAATAAATAATCCAGAATATCATTCCTCATGATTATCTCCGTTCCTCCTTTGCCGCCCAAGAGACGATCGTTTCCGTATATAAAAAAGGCCGCGACACAGCGTCACGGCCTCATATGCGAATACAAACACTATGTGGTCCTTAATTTCCCCAGGGACTGCTTTCACTTTGCACGGCCAGCGTCCCGCTTTCCGTCGCTTCCGTCACAGCAACGGCAGGTTCAGGGGCCGTCAGCGAACCGTATTTGACGAGATTATCCACTTGCTCGCGATTGATCGTTTCCACCTCAATCAGCGCGTTTGCCATACTCTTTAAGGCATCCAGATGATCACGCAGCGTCTGCAATACATCTTCATAGGCCCGGGAAACGATATCATGCATTTCACTGTCGATCAACTCGGCAATGCCTTCGCCGTAATTGCGTTCATGACCTAAGTTTTTACCGAGAAAAACCTGTTCCTGTTGTTCGCCGAAAACCATCGGTCCCAACTTTTCGCTCATGCCGAGACGGGTAATCATTTGCCGTACGATCCGGGTAACGCTCTGTAAGTCGCCGGAAGCGCCGCTGCTGATTTCGTTGAAAACAATTTGTTCCGCAGCCCTGCCGCCTAAGGCAACACGGATCTGCGCCAAATAATACGATTTCGTTTCATACGACCTGTCTTCTTCAGGAAGCATCATCGTATAGCCGCCGGCACGGCCGCGGGGAATGATCGTCACCTTGTGGACGGGATCCGCGTCAGGCAGCAGATAAGCAATCAGCGCATGACCTGATTCGTGAACGGCAGTCAGGCGTTTTTCCTTATCGCTGATTACGTGACTGCGCCGTTCCGGCCCGAAGCTGACTTTTTCGCTGGCTTCTTCCAGTTCCGCCATGCCGATAATCCGCTTATCCGCTCTGGCAGCCAGCAACGCCGCTTCATTAAGCAGATTTCCCAGATCGGCTCCGGTAAAGCCCGGTGTCTTCTTGGCAATAGTTTTTAAATCTACGTCTTTTCCCAACGGTTTTCCCTTAGCATGCACTTCCAAGATTGCCAATCGGCCGCGCAAGTCGGGACGATCAACGGTAATTTGTCGGTCGAAACGGCCCGGACGCAGCAGCGCAGGGTCAAGAATATCGGGACGATTCGTTGCGGCAATCGTAATAATGCCTTCATTGGCGCCGAAGCCATCCATTTCAACCAACAGCTGATTCAGCGTCTGCTCCCGTTCGTCATGACCGCCGCCGAGACCGGCGCCGCGCTGGCGACCGACGGCATCGATTTCATCGATAAAGACAATGCACGGCGCATTCTTCTTCGCCTGGGAAAACAGATCGCGGACACGGGACGCTCCGACACCGACAAACATTTCCACGAAGTCGGAACCGCTGATACTGAAAAAGGGCACGCCGGCTTCGCCGGCAACGGCTCTTGCCAAAAGCGTCTTGCCCGTACCGGGAGGTCCGAAAAGAAGAACACCCTTGGGAATCTTCGCGCCGATAGTGTTATATTTGCCAGGATTGCGCAGAAAACCGACGATTTCCGACAATTCTTCCTTCGCTTCATCTTCGCCGGCCACATCTTTGAAAGAAACTTTTATCTTTCCTTCACCATGCATCTTGGCATGGCTCTTGCCGAAATTCATCACCCTGCTGCCGCCGCCCTGAGTCTGCTGCATGATGAAAAACCAGACGCCGATGAGGATCAGTATGGGCAACACCGAACTGAGCAGACTGACCCACCAGGCCGGCTGTTCCGGCGGCTTGGCCATGATATTGACTTCAGCTTCACGCAGCGCCGGTATCAAGGCCGTATCACTGGGCGCATAAGACGTGAACGACGTACCGTCTTTCAACTGCCCGACAATAGCATGATCTGCCGTAATTTGAACCGAATCGACCTTGTGCTGTTGCACCTGGTTGATAAAGTTCGTATATGTGATTTCCGACTTATCCGTCCGGGACGTCGTAAACATATCAAAAATGGATACGGCCACGACGATGAGAAGCAAATACAGTCCTACATTTCGAACAAATTTACTCAAAATACTGCTCCTTTCACATTCTTATATTCACACAGCCAAGAAGGCTGATATAGTTTTATCTTACCACACTTCGGAAAAAGCAACAAGAATTATTATTTATTATAAACTTCTTCTTTTAAGATTCCGATGTAGGGCAAATTGCGATAGAAGCCGTTATAATCCAACCCGTAACCGACGACGAACGCATCGGGAACTTCAAAGCCGTTATAATCGACAGTCACATCGGCGATACGGCGTGACGGCTTGCTGAGAATCGTCGCCAGCCTGACGCTTTTTGCCCCTCGGTCTTGCAGCAGCGGCACCAACTTGCTCAACGTCGTTCCCGTATCGATAATATCCTCGACAATCAGAATATCCCGTCCCTCAACTTCACTGTCCAGATCCTTCCGGATTTTAACAAATCCCGACGACGTTGTCGACGAACCGTAACTGGAACAGCTCAAAAAGTCAAATTCGACGGGTACCCGGATATGACGGGATAGATCCGTAAAAAAGGTAACAGCGCCTTTCAAAATACCGCACAGCAAGATCGTCTTGCCTTCATAGTCGGCCGTGATCTGCGCTCCCAGTTCGGCAACGCGTTGTTGGATCTGTTCGGCAGTCAATAATATTTCTTTTACATCTTTATCCATTATACAGTCTCCTCCTGAATCCATCCTCGTATATAGTCCTCTCCCGCAGCGGGAAAATAACGGCTGTTAACGGCATACCCGCAAATCCAGATGATTTCCTGCCCGTTGCAGAGCAAGGGAATCTGATCGCGCCGGGATGCCGGAATTTTCTGATCAATAAAAAACTTCTTAAGCTTCTTCGTACTGCCGTTCTGCAAACAGATATAATCGCCGGGACGCCGATAGCGTAATTGCCAAGCCGTCACAGTTCCGCAGCGCAGCAATACGTTGTCTCGCACGGGCGGCGTAACGGCACCGGCCAGGACGACCTGCCGTTTGCCGAGACGGTAGCTACCCGGTCCGTTAACGGCGACGACAGACGCATCCGACGAAACCGTCGTTTTCCGTCGCGCCACAGGCGGCAAGAAACACAACTCGCGATAAGAGCAGACGACACGGACACCTTTCATGCGAAATTCCTTGCCAGTCGCTTTTGCGGCCAAGGCCAGGATCGTTTCAACCTGTTGAAACGTAATCGGCGTTGCCGTCATCTTACTGACGCCGATACGAATAAGACGGCGACGCATGGCGACGGGCTGCGCCATCAATGCGTCAACGGACAGCGTCCAACCGCCGCTGCCAGGTCGCACGTATTTCCGCCCCAGTGCTGCAGCATAGGCACAAAGAAAATCGTCCTCTCCCTGCATGACCGCCGCCAGTCGATTCAAGTCTTCCGTAACAGCCGGATTGTACTGCCGCAGCAGCGGCAGTAAATCGAGACGCAATCGATTTCGCAAGTAGAATCGCTGAAAGTTGGTCTCGTCAATCTGTACCGGAAGCTTTCTCGCCGCAACGTAGGCTTCAATCTCACGACGCGTTACGCCTAAAAAGGGCCTGATAATGTCCCGATTTCTCGCTCTCATGCCGCAGAGACCTGCGGTGCCGCTGCCGCGCAAAAAATGGTGCAGTACCGTTTCGGCCTGATCATCACGGTGATGCGCGACGGCGATAGCCGCCGCACCGACAGCGGCCGCCGTCTGCCGCAACAGACGGTAGCGCACTTTTCGGCCTGCCGTCTCAATTGATTCACGGGTTGCCGCAGCCAGCTGCGGTACACGAACGCGATGACAATAAAAAGCGCATTCCCGCTCCATTGCTGCTCGCTCAACGACGGCTGCTTCCCGATCGGCTGCGGCCCGAATACCATGGTGAACATAGCAGACAACCAGCCGCAACCGCCATTCCTGCCGCAGCCGGCTGAAAACATCGAGCAGCGCCAACGAGTCGGACCCGCCGGAACAGGCAATAACGATACATTCGTCTCGGTGCAACAAGCCGCTGTCACGGCAATATGCTGCCACTTTACGAACGAAATCCATAGGCACCTCCGTCAAAAAACCATCCGCGCCGCATCGTAAAAAGCTTCTTTGTAAAAAACGCCTTCCAACAGGTCCTTTTCACTGACGGAAAGAACTGTAAAGCCGTAATATTTCATGAAAGAACGCGCGATAATGAGACCGGTCACAATGATTTCGCTCCGCTCCGGCTGCAGTCCGGCGACATGTTTCCGCTCTTCAGGCGCCATTGCCGTCAGCCGGGAAATCTGGAAATTGAGCCGTTCCAGCGAAACGCTGTATCCTTCAATGCGTTTCGGATCATAGCAGGCAAGGCCCAAATCCATGGCTGCCAGCGTCGTCAACGTGCCGCCGACGCCAATCAGGTACTGCGTTTTTACCGGCAACGGCAGCCACGCCGCGTTGCACCGAAGTTCAACGGCTGCTATCTCGGCGGCGGTTGTGAGCACACCTTCTGTCAAACGCACGGCACCGAGAGGATAGCTGTGCGTCGTAAGCATGGCGCCATTTTTACCGACAGTCATTTCACTGCTGCCGCCGCCAATATCGAGCACGGTCACCAATCTTTCCGGAGGCACGGCGGCAGTGGCGCCGCAGAAGCTGAGACTTCCTTCTTCACGACCGGAAACGGTGCGGCAATTCCAGCCGAAACGACAGCGGATTTCAGCCAAAAAAGCCTGCCCGTCTTTGGCTTCCCGAACAGCGCTCGTAGCAACAGCGCAAACAGGAATCCCCGACAGCTGATGCGCCCATCGTTCCAACACGTCAAGCGACGCCTCTCGCCCGGGGGCCCACAAGCGCCCGGTTTTGCCTACATCCTTGCCAAGCCGCGTTGTCACCAACTCTTTAGGAGAAAACTGCCATTGCCCCGATCGATCGAGAAGCCCTTTCATCAGCCTCAAAGAATTGGAGCCAATATCGATAACAGCATAATTCTTGTATTCAGTCATAATCTCTCCGCCTCTATCCGAGATGTCATAAAACAAAAAGAGCATTCCCGCAGGAATACTCCTCTTCACCATATGATTCCCTCAAGCCGTCTATCAATCGGAGCGTCTGGCTCCTCTGCCGCCGCGTTTTGATTCCGTATTCCGCTTCAGATCCATCAGACGTTCGTCGCTGTCTTTCAAAAACTTACTGAGTCGATCTTCAAATGATGCCGGAGCTGCAGAACGGCGATTCTGATCAAAACTGCGATGCTGGCGGATTTCTTTTTTCGGATAAAATTCTTTTTTAGCCGGCGCCGCCTGGGTCTGTTTGATGGATAACCCGATTTTTCCTTTTTCGTCAACAGATAAGACTTTGACATTTACCTTATCCTGAACCTTCAAAAAATCATGGACATCCTTGACATACTCATTGGCAACTTCGGAAATATGAACCAAGCCGACCTTTTTGTCAGATAATTCAATAAATGCACCAAACTTGGTAATGCCCGTTACAATGCCTTCCAGCACACTCCCTACTTCGATTGACATGCTGCTACATGATCCTCCTTAAAAATACGTAGTTAGTATATATCAAGCACATTATACCTACAATAATAAAAAAATTCAATTCCCAATCATAAATTTTCGCATCATTACCGCCGATACGGAATTTCTCCCGGCTTTGCCAGCCCGAATTGTTGCCGCGCCTTATTGGCAATTTCTTCCGGATCAAGCAATTTATCGTGCGCTGTCTGCAACGCCTGATTTTCTTGCTCCAACGCTTCACGTTCCTCTACGGTCCGCTTCATGTCCTGATGAATTACCCAGATCTGATACATCCTGCTGGTCAAAAGAATGCCGCCGAAAATCAAAATAACGACGATCAGCAGTTTATATTTTCTCTGTCCCGTTTTTTTTCTACGATTGCTGCGCCGCCTGCGCTCTGCCACATTGCCAGCCCCTCTCTGCGGATAAAGGAAACCTGTCTTATAAGTATACCGCGATTATCTTCGAAGATAAAGAGGGGCGCGCTCTTTTCCCCCGGCGCGTCAAGAAAACACGGTCTGTTGAGCAAATTCCACCTTGATGACAGTATTGCAAAACGATCGGTTTATCTGTATAATAAACAAGTACTCCAAAATATCTTCAGGGCAGGGTGTAATTCCCGATCGGCGGTATAGTCCGCGAACGTTGTACAGGCGTTGATTTGGTGCAATTCCAAAACCGACAGTATAGTCTGGATGAAAGAAGATATGAGTCGTGTTTTTTGCGCGACCCATGAACTCATCAAACGGCCCTGACGGCTCTTGCAGCCGACAGGGCTCTTATAATGTCAGGAGGTTTTATCATTGGAAAAGCATCAATACAACACCGTAGAAGAAGCGATTGCCGAATTGCAGGCCGGTCATTTGATCATCGTCACAGATGATCCGGATCGTGAAAACGAAGGCGATTTGATTTGCGCCGGTCAATTCTGCACGACAGAAATAATGAATTTTGTCGCCACCTATGGCAAAGGGCTGATCTGCATGCCTGTCAGCCAGGAATACGCCCATCGTCTCGGCCTGTACCCCATGGTCGGCGAAAACACGGATAATCACGAAACGGCATTCACCGTTTCGATTGATCACAAAGATACGACAACAGGTATTTCCGCCGTCGAGCGGGCGTTGACAGTTCGCAAATGTGCCGACGAAACGGCTCGCCCGGAAGATTTTCGACGTCCCGGACACATGTTCCCTCTCATCGCCAAAAAAGGCGGCGTTTTGGCCCGCAGCGGCCATACGGAAGCGACCGTCGATTTGATGCGGCTGGCAGGTCTGAAACAGGTCGGTATTTGCTGCGAGATCATGGCCGACAACGGTACGATGATGCAGACCCCGGATCTGTGGAAATTGGCCGACGAATATAAGTTGAAATTCATTACCATCCATGATCTTCAGAACTACTGCCGCCGTCACGACAAACATGTCAGTCGCGAAGCGGAAGCAAAAATGCCGACAAAATTCGGAAAATTCCGTATTTTCGGCTACGTCAACGATTTGACCGGCGAACATCACGTGGCCATGGTCAAAGGCGAGATCGGCGACGGAAAAGACTTGCTCTGCCGCGTTCACTCCGAATGTCTGACAGGCGATGTCTTCGGTTCGCAGCGCTGTGACTGCGGTGAACAGTTAGCGGCCGCCATGCACCAGATAGATAAAGAAGGCCGCGGCATTCTCCTGTACATGCGTCAGGAAGGGCGCGGTATCGGCTTGATTAACAAACTGAAGGCCTACATGCTGCAAGAACAAGGTTATGATACGGTAGAAGCCAACGAAAAGTTGGGCTTCGCTCCGGATCTGCGTGAATATTGGATCGGCGCGCAAATTCTGCAGGATTTGGGAGCAAAAGAAATTCGCCTTCTGACCAATAATCCGTTAAAAGTATACGGACTGGAAGGATTCGGCGTTGAAATCACCGAACGTGTTCCGATCGAAATGCGGCCGCAGGAGTTCGATGAATTTTATTTGGAAACAAAGAAAAACAAAATGGGGCACATTCTTCCTCACTTAAAATAAAAGAAATATAGCTGCCTTTTCGGCAGCTATATTTCTTTTAACGTAAATTTTTCTTTTTTGTAATCAATCAGCCCTTCCGCTTTCATACGACTCAACTCGGACGACATGGCACTGCGATCTACGGATAAAAAATCTGCCAACTGCTGCCGGTTAAAATCGATACGGAACGTAGCCGATCGTCTGCTGCGAGCCTCGTCAGACAGATAGGCCATCAGCTTCTGACGCGTCGAGCGCTGTGATATATAGCGTATTTTGCGAGTCAAAATCAGATTTTTCTGCGCCATCAGCGCCAATAAATTGCTCACAAATTGTCCCTGCTGCGGTGTCAGCACGACACCGCCATGCAATATTTTGGTCACGTCGACAAAGATGATTTCCGCGTCTTCCGTGACGATAACGTCCACTTCCGATTGCGCATCAGGTAATGCGGCAAAAGCCTCGCCGAAGAGATTTCCCGCCTGTATACGCGCTAAAATATTGCGATTGCCCCAATAATCTTCCTGTACAATATGCACAATGCCTTTAACGACAAAGCCGATCGTCTTGATATCGTCGCCGGCATAAAAAACGAAGCTTCCTTTGCTGAATTTCCGTTTTCTGGCGCCCATGGATTCCAAAAACGGCCCGACATCGGCCGCATCCATATGATTAAACAAAACGGATTCCTTAATAATGGCAGTATACGTCTCCATATGATCCCCCCGTTGCAAAAACAACATACATGCTGTTTTTATTGTACTATACTGGACGCAGAAACAAAAGTCCTGTCTATGAAAAATCGCTAAGGAGGATCGTCTATGAAGCGCAAGATTATTCACATTGACGAAGTGTTATGCACCGGTTGCGGCCG
This sequence comes from Megasphaera vaginalis (ex Srinivasan et al. 2021), assembly GCF_000478965.1. NCBI lineage: Bacteria > Bacillati > Bacillota > Negativicutes > Veillonellales > Veillonellaceae > Megasphaera > Megasphaera vaginalis (ex Srinivasan et al. 2021). The sequence continues at coordinate 115,243 of NZ_AWXA01000062.1, read as the reverse complement.
TTGCGCCGTTGCCTGCCATGAAAACGCCATCGCAATAGTGAACGGAAAGGCCCGTCTGCTGCGAGATGATTACTGTGACGGCCTCGGAAATTGTCTGCCCCACTGTCCGACAAACGCCATTACCGTTGAAGTCCGCGAAGCGGCAGCTTATGACGAAGCGGCCGTAAATGCCGGAAAGTTGACATCCTGTGCAGGCAGTCAGCCGCGAGCCCTGCCTCCTTCTCTCGCCAATAAAAACGCTGGCAAAAAAGAAGACGGCCCGCAGCCGTCTCAGTTGCGACAATGGCCGGTTCAACTGCGTCTCGTGCCTACAAATGCGCCGCATTTCCATAACGCCAATCTGCTCGTTGCCGCCGATTGTACAACATATGCTTACGCGTCCTTCCACCATGACTTTATCTGCGGCAAAGTCACACTGATAGGTTGTCCGAAATTGGATACCGTCGATTACAAAGAAAAGTTAACGGAAATTATCAGGGCAAACGCGATTCGTTCGCTGACTGTCGTTCGTATGGAAGTCCCTTGTTGCAGCGGCATTGCGCAGGCGGCAGCACAGGCATTACGGCAAAGCGGCAAGAATATCCCCTTCCAAATCGTAACGGTTTCTCTGGACGGAAAAGTACTTGCAGAAGCATAAACACACAAAAAAGACCGCAGCAGCGGTCTTTTTTGTGTTTACACGTTCCATTCTTCTTTCACTGTAGAAAGGCACATAAATGTCTGTGATGACGTAACCATCGGTATCTCGTTCAATTGCGCCATCAAAAACTGCTCCAACTCATCAGGCGTTTTAACCAGCACCTTCAATAAATAATCAAAAGCGCCGACAATGTGATGGCACTCCAGTACCTGCGGAAACGACAGTATTTTAGAACGAAATTCGTCGTCATTACCGTTCCGTTCAACATTCACCATAATAAACGCCGTCACATTGTAGCCTGTCTTACGCCGGCTGATCTTAGCGCCATATCCCTCGATAATCGAGTTGTGCTCCATCTTACGAATACGTTCGGCAACAGCAGGAATGGAAAGGCCGACTACTTTGCTGATTTCCGTAGCGGACGCTTTACCGTTCTTCTTTAAAATGCCTAAAATACTTTCATCAATATGATCCATCTTACCTACCATCCTCTATAATTTTTTGTTTCCACACTACTTATTATATTAAGATATTATAAAGGAAAAGTAAATATAAAAAATAATTAAAAAAATATTAATTTCTATCTTTTTTCTTTATTACCTTATTGTTCTAAATTAAAATCCCTATCCAAGTCCGAAAAATCTTTTTTGAACCCCTCTGTCATATAAACAGTCCCGTCCGTACCGGTGATCTCACATTCAACGCCTTCCATAGAGCGAATGAGCGCCATCCCTTTTTCCGGCCCGGCAATAAAGACGATCGTCGTCAACATGTCGCTGAGCATACCGGCATGAGGAATGTCGTTACGGACAATAATCGTGTCGCTCATGACACCGCTGCCGGCCGGACGGCCCGTTTGCGGGTCAAAAATATGATGGTAACGAATGCCGTCTTTTTCAAAAAAGCGTTCATAATCCCCGGAGGTGGACACATATGTATCCGAGACCGATACGATGCCCAGGTAGCGATCCGGTTCATCGGCGCGCGGATGCTTGATACCGATTTTCCAGGTTTTCCCCTTTGAGTTATGACCTGCGCCGTACATAGAACTGGCGCCTAAATTAATCAGCCCGTTCTTAATCTGATGTGCATCATATATTTTTCGAACTTCGTCAACGGCATATCCTTTGGCAATCCCGCCTAAATCAATGTACATGCCCTTTTTCGCCAGTTTTACACTGTTATCCTCGGGCCGGAGCAAGATATCGTGATAATTGACAAGGGCAAGAGCCGCTCGGATTTCCTCATCATCGGGAACACGCGCATGGTCGGTGCCAATTCCCCATAACTGCGAAATCGTTCCGATCGTAATATCCCAAGTTCCGTTCGTTTTTTCCAAATACGCTTTGGCAAAAGCAATCATCGTATATACAGCAGGATCAACCTGAACATAATCGAGTCCGGCATGCTGATTGATTTTGCTGACGTCGCTCTGCGGATTCTGGGCGCTGGCCAGACGATCTAATTCTTCTATCTTCGCATAACTTTCTTCCACAGCGTCCTTGGCTTCCTTACCGCTGGCCCGCAAGGAAATAGTCGTATCCATGGCAATCCCGCTTTTATCATAAGACTGCTCCGGACGCAAAGAGCATCCGGAGCAGTTTACGATAACCAGGAACGCTGCCATACCGATCAGTATAACGCGTCGCTTCCAGTTCATCTATTAACCTATTTTCTGTTCTGCCGTTTCAGATTTTGCAGCACTTACATAAGCGGCGATAGCACCTGTCGGACATTTAGGAACACACGTCGGCTCTTCACAAATGCGGCAAACTTCCGGATCGACGATAGCCAGATGATCGACGACCTTGACACCGCCTTCATGCGTGCAGTTGCGAACGCAGAGACCGCAGCCTATACAAGCGGCGGAACATGCTTTTTTAGCCACTGCGCCGGCATCTTTAGAGCTGCAGCTTACGCTGACTTTGGCACTAACAGGCAACAACTCAATGACATGATTCGGGCAGACACTGGCACATTTCCCACAGCCTGTGCAAAGTAACTTGTCGACCAGCGGAAGACCGTTTGTCCCCATGGTCATGGCATTGAACGGACAGCTGCGTACGCAGTTTCCGAACCCGAGGCAGCCGAATTTACAAGATTTGGGCCCCTGCTGAATCTGTTTGGCAGCGGCACAGTCATGAACACCTTTGTATTCATAAGCTAATTTGGCAATGCCGTTACCGCCGCGGCAACGAACATGGGCAAACTTTGCTTCCGAAGCTTCTGCAACCTTGCCCGTCAATTCGGCAACGATAGCGGCAACTTCCGCTTTGCCGGGCACACAAAGATTGGGCGCGACATCCGGATCATTGACTACAGCTTCCGCGTATTTGGCGCAACCGGCAAAACCGCAGGCCCCGCACTGCCCTTGCGGCAAGGCTTCCTTTACTTCACCGATAAGCGGATTTTCTTCCATAGCGAATTTCTTATCTGCCAAAGCGAGGACGAAGCCAAAAACGATACCGACGCCAACCATGATGACAACGGCCATGATCGAAATAAATAAAGTTTGATTCATAATATCTGTTCAGCTCCTTTACGCTTACAACATGCCTGAGAAGCCCAAAAATGCGAGGGATAACATACCGGCTACGATGAAAGCGATAGGGGTCCCTTTAAGGGCATCCGGTACATCTGCAAAGTCAAGTTTTTCACGAGCGCTGGCCATTAAAATCAGGGCCAAAGCAAACCCTATACCGGAACCGACGGCAAAAACGATATTTTCGATAAAGTTATAGTTATTCGTAACACTCAGTACAGGAACTGACAATACGATACAGTTGGTCGCAATCAGCATCAGGTAAATCCCCCACATATTATACAACGTAGGCGATTCCTTTTTGATGATAATTTCCAGAAGTTGTACGAAACTTGCGATCAAGACAACAAAAGTGATGGTACGCAAGAAAGTCAGATCAAAGGGAACTAAGATAAAGTTATAAACCAGCCAAGCAAGAATTGTGCTCAATGTAATGACAGAAGTTACGGCAAAGCCCATACCGATAGAAGCGTTGAGGTTCTTGGATACGCCGAAGAAAATACACAACCCTAAAAACTTGGTCAAGACGAAGTTGTTAATCAGTACTGCACCGATAAACAATGTAAAATAGGCGCCCATTATCCTTCACTTCCTTTCAGTTCTTTCAGCAGTTTTGCTTTTTCACGGGACTGGTTGTACATCTTGATACCGGCCATAAGGAAACCGATAAGCATAAAGGCTCCAGGCGGTAAGGCCATGATCAAAGCGGGCTGATAGGCAGGACCGAATAATTCAACGCCGGCAAAAGTGCCGTTGCCGATAATTTCGCGGATAACGGAAATAATAAACATGGCGATGGTAAACCCGACGCCCATGCCCATACCGTCAAGGAAGGAGACGACGATACCGTTTTTAGAAGCGATCGATTCTGCACGGGCAAGAATAATGGCGAAAACGACGACCAAATCGAGATATACGCCAAGGGCTTTATACAGATCAGGTGCAAAGGCCTGCAGGAACAATTGCACACAGGTAACAATCGTGGCAATACAGGTAATATATACAGGCACACGTACTTTTTTATTAATCGTCTTACGAATGATAGATACCACAACGTTATTGGAAGTAATAACGAACCATACGGTCAAGCCCATCGTCAAACCGTTGATAACGCTGGTAGTAACAGCCAAACCAGGACATAAGCTCAAGGCCAGAACGAAGTATGGGTTTTCTTCAATGACGCCTCTGCTGAATACTTTCCATAAGCTCATAATCAGTTACCTCCTAACTGTGCTGCTTTTTCGACAGCCTCTTTGACACCCAAAGTAACTGCACGGGAAGAAATCGTAGCACCCGTCATAGCCTGAATATGTTTCGTGTCGCTATGGTCTTTCGTAACTTCCAAGGCGTCGATTTTCTTTCCCTTGAACTGGCCGCGGAACGGATCTTTAGCCGCGCGGTCACCGAGACCCGGTGTTTCATTGGCTTCAAGCATCGTATAATCCATTACCGCACCGTCAGAGGAAACGGCCGTCAACATCTTGATCGGTCCGCCGTACCCTTTCGGTTCCGTCGGAATGATAAAAGCGACCTTCTGTCCGCCTTTTTGGGCAATGAACGTATCTTTTTCATTCGCTACCGGCACAAACGAATCAGCCGTCGGCACCAAAGCTTTCATCGACTCCTGTTTCATCTGTTCCGCTTTTACTTTCGCGATCGGCCCTGTAACAAAATATACGGCGCCGATGATACATCCTGATACCAAACAAGTCAGGATCAGGTTGAGAGCAATCTTGAAAATGCTGCTTCCTGTAGTTTCTGACATTTTAGTTCGCCCCCTTTGCCTTTACTGAACCAAAGATGCGTGGTTTTACCAAACGGTCAATCAACGGTGTAACGGCATTCATCAACAAGATGGAGTAGCAGACACCTTCAGGATAACCGCCGAGAAGACGAATAAGGACCGTGATCAGTCCTGCGCCGAGAGCAAAAATTATCTGGCCTTTCAAAGTAATGGGAGCCGTAACCATATCAGTCGACATAAAGAATGCACCGATGATCAGACCGCCGGCCATCATATGAAAAAGGGGATCGCCGGAGAAAAGGCCCGTGCCTAAGGTTACGCCGCCGAAAATCCACATCATAATACCGACGGTGGCAATCATGACAACGGGAGCCTGCCATTTGACATAGCCTTTATAAATGAGGAAAAGCCCGCCAAGTACCAAGAGAACAGTTGAAGTTTCCCCCATCGAACCGTTGCGGAATCCGAAGAATAAGCTTTGGTACATAGTAGCCGGATCGCCGCCGAACAATTGGAGCAGCGCATCGTGACCGCCATGTTTCAAAACATTGAGCGGCGTAGCGCCGGCAACGCCGTCCACGACAGTTCCGTTCACCTGTGTCCACGTCGTCATGGCAACAGGCCAGGAAACCATCAAGCCGGCACGGCCGACATGCGCCGGATTAAACAGGTTATACCCCAATCCGCCCATCGACTGTTTACAGACCACAATAGCCAGGAAAGAGCCGACGATGCACATCCACCACGGCAGAAGCGGCGATACGCACATGGCCAAAAGAAGGCCGGTAATAACGGCACTGCCGTCTTTGATCGTAATTTTTTTGTGCAATAATTTTTCCCACAAATATTCAAAGACAACAGCCGATACAATGGAAACAATGATATTGATTAAAGCGTTCATTCCAAAATAATATACGCCAAACGCGGCAGCCGGTACCAAAGCCGCTACAACGCTCCACATGATTTTGGAAATCGATTCATTACAACGGACATGCGGTGAAGATGATACAGTAAGTCTGACTTCCTGTGTGCCGCTCGCGCCCGCTCCGTTTGTCTGTCCTTTAATTTCTGGACTCATCTATTATCCCTTCTTCCGTTTATGACTTAGGCCTTGGCTTCCGCTTTGGCTTTTTCTGCTTGCTGCATAGCTTTCACTTGCGATTTCGCATTGCGGATATACTGTACGATGTTCCGTTTAGCCGGACAAGTAAATACGCAACTGCCGCATTCCACGCAATTCATGACACCGTATTCCATACATTTGTCCCACGCCTGGCAAGCAGAGAAGATACTTAATTGGCTGGGAATCAGCCCCATCGGACAGGCATCGACGCAACGTCCGCAACGAATGCAGGGATCTTCGACGCCAACCTGACATTTTTCAGGAGACAAAGCAACGATACCGGAAGCGCCTTTAGTGATGGGAACATCAAGCTGATATTGCGCCAATCCCATCATCGGGCCGCCGCCGATAACGCGATCCGGTTGCTTGGAAAAGCCGCCGCAGTAATCTAACGCATATTGGAACGGGGTCCCGATGCGAAGGAGCAGATTCTTCGGTTCGGCAATGCAATCTCCAGTCACCGTCGTAACACGTTCAATAAAGGGAATGCCATGACAAACGGCATCGGTAATAGCACAGACCGTGCCGACATTACTGACGACGCAGCCGACATTCATCGGCAAACCGCCCGGTTCGACTTCTCTTCCCGTAACGGCTTTAATCAGCATTTTTTCCGCGCCTTGCGGATATTTCGTCGGCAAAGCTTCAACGCTGACTTCAGGAATATCTTTAAAGGCTTCTTCCATAACCTTTACGGCGTCCATTTTATTATCTTCAATGCCGATGAACCCCTTGGTAACTCCTAACGCCTTCATGCAGATCTGCACGCCTGTAGCCAATTTATCCGCCCATTCGAGCATGGCACGATAATCGGCAGTTAAATACGGTTCACATTCGGCAGCGTTGACGATAAAGGTGTCAACAGGCTTATTCGGTGTCAATTTAACGTGCGCCGGGAACGTCGCACCGCCGCAACCAACAACACCGGCAGCCTTAATCAAGTCAATAATTTCCTTGCCGTCAAGCTGTTTCCAGTCATGTTCAGCAGGAAGACCTTCGACCCATTCGTCTTTTCCATCCGCTTTAATGACGACCGCCATACATGTAACCATCATGTTATGCGGCATAGGGGCTACCTTGACAACGTCACCGGAAGTCGAAGCGTGAATATCAGCGTGCAAAAATGCATCGCTGGTCCCTATGAGCTGCCCTTTCTTAACGTGGTCGCCAACCTTGACTGTCGGAGTACAAGGTGCACCAAAGTGCTGACTCATCGGGATGACTACTTGTTCCGGTACTGCCGGGGCTTCTATTGCTTTGTCCTTTGCATAGATTTTCCCATCGTCAGGATGGACCCCACCGATAAAGCTTTTCATCATCAAAAATCACCTCATTAATCTATTTAATGAAAATAATAAAAACAGTAAGCAATAACTCTGACGGAACTTACAACATGAGTCCGCTATAAAAAGCGTCCATCTCTGAAACGAATCCGACACCTACGTTTCTTCCATTGTATCCCGTCAAGCGCTTATCCATCTGCCGGCGAAGACACGCCCCTTGCTTTTCAGGTTTTTGGATAAGAAAAAAGTTTTTTCGCTTATCCAAGCTGTCTTCTTCCATTCAATGTATACGCAAAAAGGGCCGATATGTACATAAAGGCACCCTTTCAGTCGTACCCATTATATCATTATATGTTTCAATATTCAATGTGAAAATTATCGCAAGCTAATCGTTTTAGCATAATTGATTCGCATTGTTTTTCAAGGATAATCAAAAAGCATACGCCGATCATATATAAATAATAATACACTCTTTCAGTATAAGTTTCTTCTTGCAAAGCACCGGCATATCCTCATCAATTGTGTTTCTTTCATGCTTATTTATTTGCAGGCAAACTTTAAGTTACCTCTGTAAAAAGAGAATTTTCTTTATAATTTAATATTCTGAGAGTTGCTGTTATTTTTTTCACATAATATCGTCAAAAATCATAAAAAGGAGGCATTCTGTATACAGAATGCCTCCTTTTGCGAGTATCAGCTGTATTTACCGGCGTTCTTCTTTTCCCTTCAAAGCCGCATTGATCAAGCCGCGGAAAAGCGGATGCGCCTTTGTCGGACGCGACTTAAATTCAGGATGAAACTGACAGCCCACAAACCAGGGATGATCGGGAATTTCAATAATTTCCACCAACCGATCATCCGGCGACGTACCGGAAAGAACCAATCCGGCAGCCGTTAATTCCGGACGGTATTTATTATTAAATTCCCAACGGTGACGATGACGTTCATAAATCAGCTTATCGCCATACACTTCATATGTCTTTGTTCCTTCCGAAAGCTTACAGGGATACACACCTAAACGCATTGTGCCGCCCTTATCGGAAATATCCACCTGATCGGGCATCAAATCAATGACCGGATAGGCGGCCGTTTCATTGAATTCCGAAGAGGTAGCGCCGTCCATACCGCACACGTGACGGGCAAATTCCATAACGGCACACTGCATGCCGAGACAAAGGCCCAAAAACGGCAGCTTATGCTCACGAGCGTATTGAATCGCGCGGACTTTGCCTTCAATACCGCGATTACCGAAACCGCCGGGAACAACGATCCCGTCAATATCCTTAAAGACATCTGCCATGGAAAGCGCCGGATTTTCCAAATATTCCGAATCAATCCAATGAATATTGACCTTTGCCTTATAAGCGATTCCCGCATGGCTCAACGCTTCGGCTACGCTCAAATAGGCGTCATGCAGAGCCACGTATTTTCCGACCAGCGCAATATCTACTTCTTTTTCCGTGTGGTAAATATCGTAAACCATCTTTTTCCAGTCATCCATGTCGCACGGCTTATCAGGCAGCGCCAGTTTATCCAGAACGATCTTATCCATGCCTTCTTCGGCCAACAACAGGGGAACCTCATAAATACTGTCAAGCGTCTTGTTTTGAATAACCGCATCTTTGTCAATATCACAGAAAAGAGCTAATTTTTCTTTCATCTCTTCTGAAAGCGGTTTCTCCGTACGGCAGACAATAATATCCGGTTGAATTCCAATGCTGCGCAGCTCTTTGACACTATGCTGCGTCGGTTTCGTTTTCAATTCTCCGGCCGCACCGATATAAGGAACAAGGGTGACGTGAATATACAGGACATCGTTACGTCCTACATCTTTGCGGATCTGCCGAATGGCCTCGAGAAAGGGCAGACTTTCAATATCACCGACGGTTCCTCCTATTTCGGTAATGACGACGTCGGCATTGTCTTCATCTCCTACACGGTAAACACGGTTTTTAATCTCATTGGTAATATGGGGAATAACCTGGACGGTATGTCCCAAATAATCGCCGCGACGCTCCTTTTGCAGCACGGACCAGTATATCTTCCCCGTTGTGACATTGGAATTCTTGCCTAAATTGATATCGATAAACCGTTCATAATGCCCCAAATCCAGATCCGTTTCCGTGCCGTCATCGGTGACGAAGACTTCGCCATGCTGATACGGACTCATCGTTCCCGGGTCCACATTGATATAAGGATCGAATTTCTGAATCGTCACTTTAAACCCGCGGTTTTTCAGCAGCCGTCCTAACGCGGCCGCCGTAATCCCCTTGCCTAGTGAAGAGACAACGCCACCTGTTACAAATATATATTTAGCCATTTTTCCTCCCTGTCGAGCCGCCGCTCACAAAAAACATTACTTCATCCGGTCATTGCCTTGTTCCGCTACATTTCCTTCGGCGCGGAAATGCCGAGAACCGCCAGACTGTTAGCGATCGTAATCCGGACTGCCGTAATCAGTGCTAACCTCGCCTTTTCCAGTTCTTTGTCGGATTGAATGATATGACACTGGTTATAGAAGGTGTGAAACAGTCCTGCCAGTTCATGAACAAAATGAGCAATACGATGCGGTTCTCTGTTGACAGCGGCCTTTTGGATCTCTTCGGGGAACGCCGTCATTTTCTTAATCAGCGCCAATTCCGGTTCTTCACAGAGCCGGCTCCAATCGACATCATCCCATGTATCCGGTACGGTGCCGCCTTTTTCCTCGATTTGCCTATACACGCTGTATATCCGGGCATGTGCGTACTGAATATAGTAAACGGGGTTTTCATTACTCCGCGACGTCGCCAGGTCAAGATCAAAATCAAGTTGCGTGTCGAGGGAGCGCATGATAAAGAAATACCGAGCCGCATCGGTGCCGACTTCTTCAATCAATTCGTTCAAGGTGATTGCCTGTCCCGTCCGTTTCGACATCTTAACGACTTCACCGTTGCGGAAAAGGCTCACCATTTGCAACAGCAAAATTTCCAACCGCTGCGGATCATACCCGAGCGCCGCCATGGCAGCCTTGACGCGCGCCACATAGCCGTGATGATCGGCCCCCCAAATATTGATCAATGAATGAAAGCCGCGATCATATTTATTCTTGTGATAAGCGATGTCGGCAGCCAAATATGTCGGTACACCGTTATCGCGGATGACGACGCGATCCTTGTCATCACCGTAAGCAGTCGAACGCAACCATAACGCACCGTCTTGTTCATAGACCTTACCGTCCCGCTTTAAAACGGCACATGCCGCTTCAATCGCCTGCGGATGCAGCGTCCGTTCGCTGAACCAACGGTCATAGTGCACATTAAAATGTTCCAAGTCACGTTTCAAGGCCTTCAGCTTTTCAGCATAAGCCCGATCTTTGAACAGTTCCAGCCTTGTCGCCTCATCCATCTCGAGATAAGCGGCGCCGTCCTGATCAATAATCGCCTGTGCCGTATCAATAATATCCTGCCCATGATAGCCGTTCTCGGGAATTTCCGCTTCTTTGCCGAACAGTTGCAAATACCGGGCGTTGACGGATGCAGCCAGATTATCCATTTGATTGCCGGCGTCATTGATGTAGTATTCCGCTTCAACCCGGTAGCCGGCGGCGCGCAATAAATTTACCAACGCACTGCCGTATGCGGCACCGCGGCCGTGACCGACATGGAGAGGCCCCGTCGGATTCGCGCTGACATATTCCACCTGCACCGTATCGTCAGCGCGCAGCGGCGCTTGACCATAGGCCGATCCGGACGCCAGAATGCCTTTCAACGCGTCGTATAAAACCGTATGATTCAGAAAAAAATTAATAAAACCGGCACCGGCCACTTCCGCTTTATTCAGCCAAGAATACTCCATATGGGAAATAATCGTGTTTGCAATATCGCGCGGCGACCGTCTCGCAATGCGCGCCGACTGCATGGCAATGTTGCTGGCAAAATCCCCGAATTCCTTCTGCGGCGGAACTTCCAGCAAAACAGCAGGATAATCGCCGTCCGGCAATTCCCCGTTCCGGACAGCTTCTTGCAAAGCCGTCTGAATTCCCCGCGTCAACAGTTCTTTCAATTCCATTACGATTTATCCTCCCGCACTGTAATCGTTACCTGATTATAATTCGCCCCGACACCTTCAATCGTGACATCAAAACCGAGACGGATCGTGCCGACTCCGTCCCGCAAAGCGACATCACATTCATACGTTTTCATCGTCACACCCATGATACCGACCGGAGTCTCATAAGTAGAACGGCTCTCCCTGCCGACAGCATACTCCTGCCGCTGCTTGAGACTTCCCAAGCGCAGCAGACAAACCGTACCGTCTTCAGGAATTTTGATAACCGTCGTAACGCCGGCCATGCCGGTAATTTCACTCTCTTCGTAAACAATATATTGCGCCCGGTCTTTAGCATAGAATTTCCCTTCCGAAACAAGCTCTAACGTGATCTCTTCGCCGTTCTCATTTCGTTGAATGCTCTCTACCGTCACCAAAACAGGTTTCACGCTATTCTACCTTTCCTCATAACAATCTAATGGTACTATTATATAACAACTGATAGGAAAAATAAACCGAAAAAAATCACTTCATTTCAATCAGATCGGGCCAATATTTATAAGGCATAAAAGAGCGCCGCAACAATTCATTGCGGCGTTCTTCAATCGCCGCGGTACGGTAATACCGTTGCCACAAGCTTTGCCAGCAAAGTTCTTCCGCCGCCAGATCAGGAGACCGTGAGCAGGGAATTTCAACGATAGCCGTTTCATGTTGTTCATACAACACGCCAACGCCGCGACGGCGATCGTGGATAATCCAACGCTCTTCGGGAAAACGGCGTATGAAATGCGGCGCCAAAAGAGGGACGACGGCGGCAGTCGGCGCAACAGGTCCATAGAGCATCCCGTCCGACAATTTCTGAAAACGAAGAAGTCCCAAAAGTTTATGTCGTTCATTCCCCGTCTTTTGCGCCCACAACCGCGTCTGCCAAATCAGCTCGTCACTCAAGTGCCGTCGCCAGGTCTGCCGCCAAGTAAAGAGCCGGCGGATATAATACAATAATACGGCCTCCCGTTCAGCCGTTTCCGCCAAAAAAGCGTAGTACAGAAAGTGCACCGCCTCCTTACCGCAAGACGCCTTCAGCCCCTGCAGAACGCGAACCGCTTTACCCGCATCGGTGCCGACTTCCTTCTCCTGCCCGAATAAAGGGCGCTCTGCATCGCTATGGATATGGCCGACATGCCGTATCCCGTCATGATAAGCATCAAAAACAGCGGTGAGAAAGCCGAAAAAAGTTCCGTCATAATGATAATTCACGAGGCACCTCCCGTTTCATCGAAAAGACTCACGGCTTCGTAAGCCCGAGAGGCTTCTTGCAGCAATAAGCGTTGGCGAACGGTCTCGAGGCGGTAAACGCCGCCATAATACTTACCTCGGCAGGTAATAAAATATTTTGCACGCTTAAAAATGATTCCGAACCGGCGCAGCGAATCATAAGAAAGCCATGCCGAACGGCGCGCCGCACAAATGCGGCGCGCCGAGAGAACGCCGATACCGGGCACGCGAAGCAGCATGTGATAAGACGCTTTATTGATCTCTACAGGAAAGCATTCGGGGTGCCGCAAAGCCCAGCAGGTCTTCGGATCAAGGCGAGTGTCAAAATCGGGTAACGCTTCCGATAATATTTCATCGGCACGAAACTGATAGAAACGCAGTAGCCAATCAGCCTGATAAAGACGGTATTCCCGTAAGAGGGGCGGCCGGGACGGAGCCGGTAACCGCGGATCCGTTACAGCCGGCACATAAGCGGAATAGTAGACCCGCTTCAACGACATCCGCCTATATAGGGCTTCAGACAACTGCAGAATCGTGCGATCACTGTCCGCCGTCGCGCCGACGATAAGCTGCGTCGTCTGTCCCGCCGGCACAAATGCCGGAACCTTTTTACTATGCTTTCGTTCCTCAGCCCGTTCCGCCGATCGCCGCTTCACTTCCCGCATCGGCACTAAGATCGTCTCTTTTGTCTTTTGCGGGGCAAGAAGCTTCAATCCGGCGGCAGAAGGCAATTCGATATTAATGCTCAGGCGATCAACGTACGAGCCGAGCCTGCTGATCAATTCCGGCGCCGTACCGGGAATTCCCTTCATGTGAATATAGCCGTTAAAACTATATTCATCTCGTAAGATACGCGCCGTTTCAATCAGCAATTCCGTTGTATAATCGGGCGAACGCCAGACGCCGGAGCTGAGAAACAGCCCTTCAATATAATTACGGCGATAAAACTGAATCGTCAACATCGCAATTTCGGCCGGCGAAAAAGCGGTCCGTTCCGTATCGCGACTGCAACGATTCACACAATAAACGCAATCATATATACAATGATTGGTCATTAATACCTTTAATAAGGAAATGCACCTGCCATCTGCCGACCACGAATGACAAATTCCGGATATGGCCCCATTCCCGATGCCGCCTGTCGTATTTTTTCGGGAACTGCCACTGGACGAACAGGAGGCATCATATTTTGCGGCATCGCTGAGCAACGCCAACTTCTTCTGCATCGTATCCCAGTCCATGATTCTACCTCTCTTTTTTTCTATCATAGCACAGCGTCGCGCCTCTTTCAAACATTTGTTCGCCCTTAGCACCCAAAAAACACCCTGCAGCAAGCTGCAGGGCATTTCTTCTTCATAAGTCGTTTTACCTTCAAAGGACGTGTTTCGAAACAACGCCGTTCACGATAACTGCAACGTCTCTCCTGTTTCCTACCGCTACAGTCCGAGGCCTTCTTTCAACTTGGCAAAAATTTTTTCTTCCTCTTCCGTCATGGGGCGTCCTAAGTCCAGATTCAATTCTTCTCCTGTATTCCTGACTTCACTTTCCTTATGAGCATCGCCGCTCTTGGCCGTATTATCACGGATGATCATCATATCGCCTCCTCAACATTCCGTTTCCTTATTATAACATTGCCGGCAACAATCGAAAAGGCTGTCCGTAATATAGAAAGACTGCCCTAAAGGGCAGTCTTTCTATATTATACCAAGGTATCCGGGTCGGGATATGCTTTGTAATCTTCGGAAATTTCATCAGCCATAGACTCAATAACACATTCTTCATTGTCCTGGAGCGACGACCTCATATCAATCGTTGTCGGGAAAAGTTCACAATTCTTGAAAACGTTTTCGACATAGTTTATCATTTCCTTATGCGCCACAGAACGCCAGCTATGACAACCCAATACTGCGATTTTTCGATTCTGGAAGAGAAGCGTGCTCATATCATGCAGCAAATTTTCCATAGGCAGGTACAGGTTCAAATTATATGTCGGCGCAGCCAGCACCAGATGACTGTATTCCCACGCCTTGGCCGAAATAAAAGACGGATGGGTTTTAGATACGTCATAGAGATGAATGTTCCGCACGCCCCGTTCGCTCAATTTCTGCGCCAAGACATTCACGGCACGGGCCGTATTTCCGTAAATTGACGCAAAAGCAATGAGAACGCCTTTTTTCTCCGGCTGATACTGAGCCCAATGAAGGTATTTATCAATAATATACTTAATCGTTTCAGGAGTGCGGAAAACGAGTCCGTGAATAGGGCAAAGGCAATCAATTTGCAAAGCCGCAGCTTTTTTCAGCACATTCATGACCTGAACGCCATATTTTCCGACAATATTTACATAGTAACGGCGGGCCGGATCAAGGTAATATTCATCAAAATCGACTTGATCGGCAAAGATGTTGCCGACAGTACCGAACATACCGAAAGCATCGGCCGTAAACAAAAATTTATCTGTCAGATCATAGGACATGAACACTTCAGGCCAATGAACCATCGGCGCCTTGATAAATTGAAGAACATGCTTACCCAGCTTTAATTGGTCGCCGTCTTTGATCGGTATGTAGTTATCCGGCATAGGATGACGATAGAACTGTTCAAAGAGTTGAAAAGTCTGGGCTTGACCGATGATCTTGACATCGGGATATTTTTCAATCAACGCCAGCGCAGAACTCGCATGATCCGGCTCCATGTGTTGAATGACAAAATAGTCCAACTTTCTCCCGTGCAGCAAGTATTCCACATTTTCCAAAAACTCGTCGCGGCAGCTTTTATCCATTGAATCGAGAAGACAAGTCTTCTCATCGTCGATAAAATACGTAATATAGGAAACACCTTCCGGAATCGGCAGAACCCGTTCAAACATTTGGGTGCCGAAATCGTTGCAGCCTACCCAATAAATACCGTTTTTAATTTCTTGTACACAATGCATGCTTCCAAATACCTCCTCTGTAATATCTACACGACATCTGCTACGTTACCTGATACCCGCTTTTTTTATTATATCATCTTTTTTTAATTCGTTAATATGAAACCAACGTTACGCCAGACTATTTTTCTTTTCCCTTTGCCGGCTGCGTTGTGTCATTGCCGCTCGAGTTGTCATCGGTATCACGGCTGCCGCTCTGATCATTCGAACCGGCGGACTTGCTGCGATTCGTCACCTTCGGCTGTACCTTCTTTTCCACTTTCTTGACGTCCTTTGAAGCGATCGTATTCGCCTCATCCACAATACGCTGCACCAATTCTTCCAGCGCCCCGCTGTCTGCTTCGGAAATCTTACCTTGATTATCCTGTAAAAGAGCTCGCGCCTGATCGGCCAACGAAGCCGCTTCGTTCCGCGCTTCGGCACGACTGAGCTTCCCCGCTTCATAGCGCCGATTCAGCTCCCGCAACGACGCCGACAGTTCCAGTGACTTACTCCGTACCTTGGACATGGTGATTTCCTTTTCGCGCTGCCGCTGTGATTCTTCTTCCTTCGCTTTTCGTTCTTCCTCCTGCTGCAATCGTTTCTCTTCTTCCTGTTGCTGTGCCACTGACTGCAAAGTCGACGACGTAATATGCGTACCGGCATAATAATCATACGCCATGTACCCTAAAATGAATACCGGCACCAAGAGCAAAAAGATCTCCACCGTCCGCATGCGCGACGCCTGCTTCCAGCTGATCATGTTCCGACGGCGGTGTTCCATCACCAATACGATACAAACAAACAATATAATGAAAAATAAAAGGCCGTAAATCGTTAACTTATGCCAAACCGTTGCCTGCAACTGAAGCCGGGCATTTTGAGTATTACTAAGTTTCCACGTATAGGTACTGCTCTGCTGATCACTAGTCGTACTGTTACTCTTTACCTGCGCACCGGAAGGAAAAGAAACGCTGTATTCCAGATCGCTGCCGTCTTCCGCCGTCGGCCGTCCCAGTTGGAGCCGACTCATGCTGCTATCGGTATACAGATAATCAATGTAATACATCGTACAAATCAAACCGTCGTGCGTTCTGTGAACGATTTTGTCTATAGAGCTGCGGTTCGCATTTTCCGTCGTAATCGTTTTCATGGCGCGAAAGCCTTCTCCGTTGCTGTTGCTGTAATCCATGATCATATAATCACGTTTTTGAAAATCATCAGCATCATCGCGCAGCGCTTTCTGCCCGCTGTCGCTGTCGGAAACTTTCAAAATATCCTGCGTTTCACTGCCGTCATCATGGATAATCGTCTGTGCCCGAAAGCCGGACAACAGCAGAAAAGCCAGGATTAATACAAACGACACCGCTATCTGCCAAGATCTCTTCATATACGCTATCACCTCCTCACCAGTTAAGATTCGTCCTGCGGCGGTACCATGCCGGGTTCGACAATGCGAATCTGCTGCCCTTTACTCTGAGCCGGCTGCTTACCGCGCCGCGTCGCTTCGACGGCTGCTCCGCTGCTGCATGATTCCAACGGCACACCGTTGACATACACCCCTTCGACAACGCCTTTGCCGCGCTTGATGCGGATGCTGGCAATAACACTGTCGGACGCGTTAATATCATAGATGCCGTCGCGCTTATCTGCAGCTATGCGATAGCGATCGAAAGGAACTTGAAACTGAACCGTGCTGCCGTCAAAGGCAACAGCCGTCGCTTCCATATAATCAGCATTACGTTGAGACGGTTTAGACGCGGAAGCGCCTTGTATCTCCATCAAGCCAGCCGCATCCCGGGAAATGGTGACATAAATCGTCTGCCCTTCTGCCGGCGGCACGTCGTCAAGCCATGCCGTCGTATCCTCAGGAAAGATGACATGAATATAGTCGGTACCGAACGGTCCCGTTTCCAGGCGCGGTAAGCACCGCCACTGATAGGGAATTCCGTCAACGGAAATATTATAATAACGCCAACTGAAATAAAAAAGCATTCCCATTTGCACGATGACGACGAAAAGGCAGAGCCCCAGCATGACCGTGCGATTGAAGAATTCCGTTACTCCTTTCATTATCGTCGCTCTCCTTCCTGCGACCACGGTGAATGACTGAACACCTTTTCCCGCTTCGGCGCAGCGCCGCTATTCGTCCAAGGCGACGTTGCACCGCCAGCCGGTGTTGCCGCGGAAGATGCGCTCCATGGCGATGGTTCGGCCTTTTTCCGTTCATCCCGTGAGCTGCTTTGCGAAAAAACACCTGAACCGCCTGCGGGAATATCTTCGGGAGAATGAAATACGGGTTCTACAAAAAGCGAACTTTCTGTTTTTCTCGGTATTACCGTGTCGACAGCCGTCATGCTTACCGAAGCCCCATCATCCAACTGCATCCAAGACGGCGCTTCCTCTTGCGTCGCTGACACGCCCGTTTCTCCATCCCGCTCATGTACGGCAGCCCGTTTCTTTTCTTTTCGCACAGACGTAACCGTTTTCGTCACATTCAACGAACGCCCGCTCTTTCCTTTTTTCCGCATCAGCCGTCTTCCTTGAATAAACAAAAGAAATAATACGGCCGCCGTTACAACAAGTACGGCCGGTGAAAATACACCGCCTGCCGAAATTGCGCAGACTAAAAGGACCAATACGATGATGCCGAAGCGAAGATGCCCCAGATGGCCCGGTTTCAAACCTTGAAGAAGCTCATATCCTCCGATAAAAATCGCATATACCGCGGACAGCAACAACGGCAGCGACGAATAAATGCCGCTGCGCACCAATAGTGTCTCGCCGCCTAAAAGCAGCGGAATCACGACATATAACAGCGGGCTCCAAAGAACCTTTTTCACCTCTTTGGCCAACAACCCGATCATTACGGCAAAAAGAGCCAACACCATTGCCGTCATTGTCCAATGAAACCCTTCAATGGCGGCAATGCCGTTCCAAACAGGGGGCAAACAAGAAAGCAGCAACGATCCGGCAGCGGCAAAGCGCCCGAACCAACGAAACGGCACCCCGTACGCTTTGTGAATATCGATAGAATATCCAATAAGCATCATAGTCACAGCCAGCGACGCTAACAGCAAAAAGGGAATATACTCTTCCGTTATCATCGCTATGCCGAATGACGTATACAGTGTAATAGTCATGAGCCAAGAGAAAACGGAAAGACGCAACTCATCCCCTTGCTTCATAAAAACGCCATAAAGCGGCAGCGGCAAAAGCAACAGAAACCACATAAACCCGACGCCGCCAGGTGCATCGACAAAGCCACTTAGAGAAACCCGCGCCAATACGGACAGACAATACACCAATACCCCCGCCGCCGCGCGAAGCAAATACACGGCAGGCAGTCCCAAAACAGCGCAAAGGGCTATGTATGACGGCGCATCCCAACCTACATAAAACGTTTGCTTAACGATTGCAAAGGCTACAAAAAGAAACAGGTAATGGACGACGGAACCGATTTCTCCCCGCAGAGACCCCTGTTGTCCCTGCAGCAGCAGAACCGCCGCTCCGACCTGCGATAACGCCAAAAGAACGGCCGCCAGTACCAAGCGGATGCCCGGTGTGAAATGAGCCCAAAACTCGGCAATGGCCCATGCCCCGATCACGCCGGCCAAAAGAATGCTGATGATCCCGATGATAACATGTAAAGAAAGAGCCATGCCAACCATCGGTTGAATCTCTTCCATCATTTGATGGCGAAGCTGCTTTTCTCCTTCAGATGTAAGCCAGCCACGGGAAGCCCATTCCTCAATGCGGCGTTCCGATCGTGCTTTCTGTTTATTCGTCATGATGCCATACCCTCCAGGCAAATAAACCGTCTCCATAATTTCCAAAAATTTATACAAATTTGCTTATATCAGTATATCATAAAACCGGCAAATCCCATACTAAAAAGGTCTCTCCTCTATCGGGAGAGACCTTTTTATAAGCTTAAATTATTTAACGATCATGGCAGGACATAAGGAATGAGTGACAACAAAACTGCTGACAGAGCCCATAAACAGTCCCTTTAACGGCCCCAAACCGCGACTGCCCATAACGATCAGATCGGCATTATACTTTTTGGCAACAGATAAAATTGCCGGCCCCGGAGATCCTACTTCAAAAACGGTCTTTACTTCTATATTCTGCCGAATCGCTTTGGCGCAGTCATCCAAAACATTCTTTCCTTCTTCCTCCATGTCCAGCGCTACCTGTTCGGTTACATAACCGCTGGCATTCGGTATTTGATCAAAATTGGAAATAACGGAAACAATATTCGCAACATAAACCAACGTAATCGTCGCTCCCAAAACGGATGCAATCGTTACGGCATGTTCCAATGCCCGTCTGGAATTTTCGGAACCGTCAGTCGGCACAATGATATTTTTATATTGTTTCATAATGAATCCCTCCTCGTGCACCTTTTTCGTGATATTAATAATATTCTATACTGAAGTTGAAATATCCTTCTTTATACTGCCGGTAATTTATCCGATTTTACAAATTTACAGTTTTTACAAAAAATGATACCGTTATTTCAACAGGATAACAGGCCCCTGAAACGGTCATCCCTCTTTTTACCGCCTGTCTTCCTTTTAAGGATAATTGCAAACTGACAGTGTAATCTTTACGCTCACTGTGATATACTGTTCTTGATTATTCAATATAAACAAAGCAACAATGCATTTTACATATCGACCGGTTATTCTCATTTCTGCCAACGCGGCTTTTCACCGGATTCCGGCTCCGTTCTCTTTACAACCGGATCAGTTCCTTCTATAATTTCCCTAGTGTTACAAGAAAGGTGGTTTTCATGAAGAACAACATTCGCACACTCATTTGTACCTTAACGGTCCTTCTCTGCTGTATCCCCGCAGTGTTCGCCGATGAAGGTACGCATCATCTGGTCAACCAGACCCTGCCTCTCTGGAGCATCATCCCCTTTGTCGGTATGTTGCTTTCTATTGCCATTATTCCTCTCGTAAAACCGGACTGGTGGGGAAAAAACATGCTTCTGGTCGCTCTGGGCTGGTCCCTCGTCTTCCTTGTCCCTTTTGCCATCGCTTACGGACTCAGCGAAGCCTGGTTCCGGCTCCTGGAATCGGTGCTGTTGGACTACATTCCCTTCATCGTACTTCTTTTCGGCCTCTTTGCCGCTGCCGGCGGCATTGCCGTCAAAGGAACGCTGGCCGGAACGACCAGGGTCAACGCAGCGCTGCTCTTTATCGGTACAATTTTAGCCAGCTGGATCGGCACGACCGGCGCCGCAATGGTCATGATCCGTCCATTGATCCGTGCCAACGAATGGCGAAAATATAAAGTGCATATAGTCGTTTTCTTCATCTTCCTGGTCGCCAACATCGGCGGCTGTTTAACGCCTCTTGGCGATCCGCCTCTTTTCATGGGCTTCCAGCGCGGCGTTCCGTTCACCTGGACATTTAACCTTTTCCCCATTTTAGTCTTTAATATGATCCTGCTTTTCGCCCTTTTCTATTTTATTGACAGGCACTACTACAAAAAAGAATTGGCCGAAGGTCGTTATCCCATTGACGAGTTGGCGGAAGAAGTAAGAGAACCGATCCGCATTGAAGGCTTGTACAACTTCATCTTCATCTTTATGATCATCATCGGTGTCGTTGCCAACGGTGTCTTACCGAAAATGATTCCGGCCTTCGCTGACGGCGCCGGTATTCCCGTTTTTGACGAAATCATTTTCCCCTACGCAACATTGGTCGAAATTATCATTATCCTTGCAGCATCCTTCTTATCGTTAAAAATGACGAAACAATCCACGCGGGAACTAAACAGTTTCTCTCATGCGCCGATCCTTGAAGTCGCCAAACTATTCATCGGTATTTTCATCACCATGATTCCGGCTTTGATCTTCTTGAAGACGCACGGAGCGGAGCTCGGTCTCAATCAGCCGTGGCAAATGTTTTGGGCCGCCGGCGCGTTATCATCCTTTTTGGATAATACGCCGACATATTTGGTATTTCTGCAGACTGCCGGCGCTTTGGGAGCAACATCGGGCATTGCGACCACAGTCGGTACCGTCGCCGTGCCGATGCTGGAAGCGATTTCTGCCGGCGCCGTTTTCATGGGAGCCAATACGTACATCGGCAATGCACCGAACTTCATGGTAAAATCAATTGCTGAAGAAAACGGCATTAAGATGCCCAGCTTTTTCGGTTACATGGGTTGGTCCTGTGCAATTCTGATTCCAACGTTTATCATTGACATGCTCGTCTTTTTCTTATGAAAATAAAAAACAACAGGCTGTGCCGTCGGCACAGCCTGTTGTTCTTTCGTATCGAAAACGGGGCAGAAAAGCAAAAGAAGAGAACGCCGTCATCACGGTCATCCTCTTCCCGTATTGGTGATCCACCCGAGATTCGAACTCGGGACACCCTGATTAAAAGTCAGGTGCTCTGCCAACTGAGCTAGTGGATCATACCTGGCAGGGGTAGCTGGATTCGAACCAGCGCATAGCGGAGTCAAAGTCCGGTGCCTTACCACTTGGCTATACCCCTGTATGGGGCGAGTATAGGGACTCGAACCCTAGCGTAACGGAGCCACAATCCGCCGTGTTAACCACTTCACCATACCCGCCATATACCTACATTCCGATGCGCAAGACAAAACCTTACAGACTATCGGTAACGTAGGTAATTCTATCATCATTCAAATACTCTGTCAAGGGTATTTTTACCGTGCCTTGGCACCATACAACAAGTCTTTAACAAAGTTCGGCAAGACAAACGCGCTGCGTTGAATGCCTTCATTATAATATCTGGTCGCAAACGACCGCCGCCGACTTGGCGTCCATTGCAAGGGATCATAGTGCTTCGATCCCAGCGTAAAGCAGTGCATGCCGCTCGGATACAGAGGAATAAAGGCGGTATAAAGACGGGTTACGGGGAAAATATCGGATACGCAAGAAAAAACGTCTTTGACCAGTTTCTGATGCATAAACGGAGATTCCGTCTGCTGCACAAAAATACCGTCTGCCGTCAACGCACTGTACGTGTCTTTATAGAAATCATAGGTGAAGAGGCCTTCACCGGGACCGACAGGATCGGAACAGTCGACGATAATGACATCATAATAATTTTTCGACTGTTTCATATAAGCGATGCCGTCTCCTACCTTGACTGTCAACTTCGGATCGTCTTCCAGCATGGCCCGAGAGATTTCCGGCAAAAATTCTTTTGCCAGTTCAATGACCTTGCCGTCGATATCGACCATCGTCACCGTTTCCACTTCAGGATGCCGTACTGCTTCACGGGCAGCGCCGCCGTCACCGCCGCCGATGATAAGGACGTGTTTCGGATTGGGATGCAAAAATAGAGGAATATGGACGATACTTTCATGATATATGAACTCATCCTTAATTGATGTCTGAAATACGCCGTCCAAGACCAGCATTCTGCCGAACTCCTTCGTATCGGCAACGAGAATATCCTGAAAATCGGACTTACCCCGATATAAAATTTCCGTCACTTCTGCCGACAGATCCAGATACGGCGATTGATGTTCCGTCACAAACTCTTTCATTGCAGTTCCTCCTTCAAATCGTAATGAATGGTTCTTGTTCATTGTACCATACTTTATTCTGGGATAATACCAAAAATATTTTCATCAAAAGCCTGTCCTTTCGACAGATTTTTTATTTTAAACCGTATCTATTTCTCCTCTTCACGAATTAGCTTCATATGGTATAATGTAAGATAGACTATTTCAGTATTCTATAGTCTAAAAAGTCTACAGAAAGACCGGTTATCCGGCATGGTGAATACAATGAAAAATTTACTTCATATCGGCATCGATATCGGTTCGACAACAGTAAAAATTGCCGTTCTCAACGACCTGAAGCAGTGCCTTCATGCCTGCTATGTACGCCATTATACGGACATCCGCCAAAAAGTATGGGATCTATTGGAAAATGCTTATGAAATTTTCGGCGATCAGCAGATCACCGTCGCTATTACGGGGTCCGGCGGTATCGCGCTGGCAGATTATCTGCACATCCCTTTCGTCCAGGAAGTAATTGCCGGCACCAAAGCGGTCCGCACGTACCACCCGCAGTCGGATGTAATCATTGAGCTGGGCGGAGAAGACGCCAAGATCACCTATCTGACAGGCGGCAATGAACACCGCATGAACGGCAATTGTGCCGGCGGCACCGGCGCATTTATCGATCAAATGGCCACCTTGCTCCACACCGATGCGCTCGGACTGAATGCCCTAGCGGAAAAATCGGACACGCTCTATCCCATTGCCGCGCGCTGTGGCGTCTTCGCCAAAACAGATGTGCAGGCGCTGTTAAATGACGGCGCCAGCAAAGAAAACGTCTCCGCTTCCGTACTGCAATCCATCGTTTTGCAGACGATTACCGGGCTGGCCTGCGGCCGGCCGATCCGTGGCACCGTTTGCTTTTTAGGCGGCCCGCTGACATTTCTGCCGCAGCTGCGGCAACAGTTTGCCGACACACTGCACCTCGATGCGGAGCATGTCGTCACCCCTGAAAACGCACAGGTCTACGTGGCTATCGGCGCAGCCCTCGGCAGCTTTGACGCCGCCCCCATATCCTTCATGAACCTCATGGGACAATTGCGCAGCGTTGACGAATCGACATTGGCCAAATCGGATCGTATTGAACCGCTGTTCGTCTCGCCGGAAGAACTGGCTGAATTCAGAAAACGCCACGGTTCACATACCGTAGCCCGCGGTAATCTTGCCGCATACAGCGGCTCCTGCTATCTCGGCATCGATGCCGGGTCAACGACGATCAAAGCCGTGCTGCTCAGCGAAGACAATAAGATTCTCTATTCTCATTATCAAAACAACGAAGGCAGTCCTTTACAGGCGGCAAAAGATATCATTGCGGCTATTTACAGGAAAATGCCGTCTACCGCTTTTATCGCCAAAACAGGCATTACCGGCTACGGTGAATTTCTTTTGAAAGAAGCCCTTCATATCGACTTGGGCGAAGTGGAAACAATCGCACACTACCAAGCTGCCGCTCATTTTTGCCCTGACGTTGACTTCATTTTGGATATTGGCGGACAAGATATGAAGTGCAGCCGCCTCAAAGACGGCCATATTGAAGACATTTTGCTCAATGAGGCTTGCTCTGCAGGCTGCGGTTCCTTTTTGGATACGTTCGCAAAATCACTGAACATGTCGATAGAAGATTTTTCCAAGGCGGCGCTAACCGCCTCAGCGCCTATTGATCTGGGCTCGCGCTGCACCGTTTTCATGAATTCCAAGGTAAAACAGGCGCAAAAAGAAGGCGCCACCATGGCCGATATTTCTTCCGGCCTGTCTTATTCCGTTATTAAGAACGCCTTATATAAGGTAATAAAGGTCAAAGACCCTGCCAAATTAGGCAACCATATCGTCGTGCAGGGCGGTACCTTTTACAATGACGCCGTGCTCCGCGCTTTTGAAAAGCTGCTGGGCCGCCACGTTATCCGGCCATCCATAGCCGGACTCATGGGAGCCTTCGGAATGGGATTGATCTGCCGTTCCGCTTATCATGCCGATCACGTCAAGACGACGCTCCTGGACGCTGCCGGTCTGGAGGCTTTGCGCGTCGATACGTCCATCAGGCATTGCGGTCAATGCACCAATAATTGTCTCCTGACGGTCAACACATTTAACGACGGCCGTTCCTTTATCACCGGCAACCGTTGTGAACGCGGCGCTGCCGGCTCCGTCAACGCGGCCAGAAAAGTACTCCCCAATCTTTACAAAACTAAATATGCCCGCCTGTTCGCACATTACAACCCACTTGCCGATGCGCCGCGCGGTACGGTCGGCTTGCCGCGGGTATTGAACATGTATGAAGATTACCCCTTCTGGTTTACCTTCTTTACGAAGCTCGGCTATACCGTAGTCCTTTCCGACACATCGTCAAAAGCGCTGTTTCAGAAAGCGATGGATACGATCCCTTCAGATTCGGCCTGTTATCCGGCAAAACTCGTCCACGGCCATATTGAAAACCTGCTCGAAAAAGGTGTCGACCGTATTTTTTATCCCTGCATCCAGAACGGCCCTTCCGAAGAATCGAAAGACAATACGTTCAACTGCCCGATGGTCATGAGTTATCCCGAAGTGATCCGACACAACATGTCGGAACGGCTCGCAGACAGCAACACCGTATACCTTTGTCCGTTCCTGCCGCTCCATGATAAAAAGCGCATTATTCCCCGTCTTCAGGAAGAACTTCAAGTCTGGAATCTCGGTAAGGAGGAGATCCGAATTGCAGCGACAGCTGCTTGGGACGAAGAAGAACGGTATAAAAAAGAATACTGCGACGTGACGGAAAAAACGCTGGCCATGCTTGATAAAAACGGCGAACGGGCCATCGTCCTCAGCGGCAGGCCTTACCATGTCGATCCGGAAATCAATCACGGTATTCCGGAATTGATCAACAGCCTCGGCCTTGCCGTCCTGACGGAAGACGGCGTTGCGCCTCTCGGCCGCTTTCCCGGGCATCTGCGCGTCGTCGATCAGTGGTCATATCATTCACGGCTCTATCGAGCGGCTCAATATGTCGCCGCGCACGGTAATCTGGAGCTCGTCGAACTGAACTCTTTCGGCTGCGGACTGGACGCCATCATTGCCGATCAGGTGCAGGAAATACTGACACACGGTCATAAAATCCACACGCTGCTAAAGATTGACGAAGGCTCTAATCTCGGCGCAATCCGCATCCGTCTCCGCTCGCTGCTTTTCGTCATGAACCATCGTCAACGAAGCGAAGAGATTACGGAACCTTATTCCTATGAAAAAGCGATCTTTACAAAAGCGGATAAGAAAACGCATGTCATTTTGGCGCCGGAAATGACGCCGATCCACTTTCCCCTGTTTCAGGCCGCTTTCGCCCATGCGGGATTTCATATGGAATTATTGCCTCATCAGGGTCAGGAGGCCATTGATACGGGGTTGGCCTATATCCATAATGACGCCTGCTATCCGGCCATCATGTCGCTCGGCCAGATCATCACGGCCTTAAAATCCGGCAAATACGATTTGGACAACACTTCGGTTATCATCTCGCAAACCGGCGGCTGCTGCCGCGCGACAAACTACATCGGCATGATCCGCAAAGCCCTGGCTGACGCCAACATGCCGAATATCCCCATCATCTCATTGAATACGAAAGGCTTGAACCGCCAGCCCGGCTTCGATCCGAAAATCGGTTTCTGGCATCGCCTATTACAGGGGATGATTTACGGCGATGCCCTCCAGCAGGTCCTGTATCGCACCAGGCCTTACGAAAAAGTCAAAGGGACTGCGGAAGCGCTCTTCAAAAAATGGCAGAAAAAGTGCGCCGCCGATTTGATCAAAGCCGATATCGCCACATTCAGGAAAAACATTCACAATCTCATTGAAGAGTTTGACAACATCGGCATGACCGGCGAAAAGAAACCGCGCATCGGTTTGGTCGGCGAGATCTATGTCAAATTCCATCCTATCGCCAACAATCAAATCGTCCGCATGATTGAAGAGGAAGGCGGCGAAATCATCGTCTCCGGACTGGCCGACTTCTTTTACTACGGTCTTTTGGACAGCCAGTTCCGCCATAAATATCTTTCCGGCACGTGGCTCTCTTCGGCAGCCAGTAAGATTTCCGTCAAACTGCTCGACTGGTATCGCAAGCCCTATGCCGATGCCGTCAAAAAGAGCCGTCATTTCGACAGCATTACGTCCATTTACGATATTGCCGCCGAAGCGAAAGAATTCCTCTCCCTCGGTCACGTTGCCGGCGAAGGCTGGTTTCTTACGGGCGACATGATCGACCTCATCAAACGTGGAGCCAAAAATATCGTCTGCCTCCAGCCTTGGGCCTGCCTGCCGAATCATGTAACGGGCAAGGGCATGATCAAGACCTTGAAGGCCGCTTTCCCCGATACGAACATTGTTGCCATCGACTACGATCCCAGCGCCAGTTCCGTCAATCAGACGAACCGACTGAAACTGATGCTGACGACGACCTTTGAAAGCATTCGGGAACCTCTGGCCGAAACGGAAAAGCCGACGATTCCTTTCTTGAAAGATGTCCGCATCAACAGCACGTTAAAAAAATAACGGGCCTAATACGCCTTGCCGTTCAAACACTTTGGCGTGACCCGTTCTCTCCCGGTAGGGCACTGCAACTGCAGTGCCCTATTTTCGCGTAGTCATTTCAACCCTTGCGTTCAAGGCAGCTATTCTTTATAACGGATAGCTGCCTTGAACGCAAGGGTTGTAAAATTTACGGTCCTTCCTTTTTCTATTCTCCCACTTCCGGATCAATATACCCCCGATTCGCCGCCTCGACGGCAAGACCGACAATGTTCTTGTGACCCGTTTTCGTCAGCATATTGTTAATATGGAAATTGACAGTACTCCCTGCGATCCCCAACGCCTGCGCCACTTCCTTCCGGCTCATATTTCGACACAACAGAGACAAAATTTCCATTTCACGCCGCGTCAGCCGGGCGTCATAAAAACCGAAGCCGAAAGACTCCTTGCCGTCCGGAAGAGGATAGACATGTTCGCCTTCCATCGTTCGCCGTATGCAGGAAATAAAATCATCTGCCGAGCCGTCTTTGTAAATAAAACTGTCGGCACCGGCTTCACGGGCTTTCTGAATAAAATTCCATTCGGGAAACCCTGTCATCAAAACAACTTTAAGATTCGGAAACTTTTTCTTCAGCCGTTTCGTCACAAAAAAACCTGTCGTTTTGCTCTCCATGCAAATATCCATCAAAACCAGATCGGGGGCTTTCCGGCTGCAGTAAATCTCCACCAGATCAGGCAAAGTGATGCTGCCGACGACGGTCACCAGATCACTGCCGTGAAACAACTCGGCAATACCGTCAAGCAATATTTTTTGGTCATCTACGATCAATACCTTAATCATCGCTATTCCTCCCTTCCGTTTCACGCTCTTTCCGGAAAACCGCGACCAACATAAAATGGGGCTGTCCTTCAAGCCGCAACGTACCGCCCGCCCCTTCGACGGCCTGGCGTATGCTGCGCAGCCCTTGTCCGGGAACGATTGCGGCGCAACCTTCACCGTTATCGGCAATCACGATCCGATACATCTCTTCCGATTCTTCAAGTTGCACCGTAATAGCCGTCGCCTTGCCGTGAAGAACGGCGTTTGTAAAAGCTTCCCGCATCGTACGGACAAAAATGCCGGCATATCGTTCGTCTTGCGGTAACTGGCCGTCAATAGCGATGTGAATACCGATACCGCAATAGGTCTGCAACAACTGCTTCAATAATTGCTTGGCAGAAATCGTAATTTCCCTGCGAAGATCCGTCATGACGCTGCCGACAAGGGGAATAATGCTTTGGTAGTCACTGAGTCTTCTGTTTTTGAGAAACTGTTGGAATATGGTAATACGTTGTCCCATGAGATCGTGAATATTGCTGGCGACTTCTGTATACGCCCTGCCTTGCTGTACTTTTTCCAAATTTTTGAGCGAATTTCTCAAAGCGTGGCTGTTCTGCTCAAAAAGGTCATTTTGCACTTCCAATGTCTGATTCAGCGAGTCGAGCAATGTCACATCAATGGCGGTTATCTGTATGGCTTGCTCCTTACCCCAATGCAGAACGGTTCGGGAAAATAACTTGCTTTTCCCGTCAGGGAAACGAAACAAGATCTTATCTCCGTAGTATTCCTTAGTGATCCCATAGGAGCCGGCAAAGCCGAGAAGGCGACGCCATAATTCATGGGCATTGCGAAAATGCTGGTTAAACAGCATCCTCATCAAATAAAACATCGCTTCGTTGATCAGCAGCCCCTTGCCGTCTATCGTCGCCAGCATGATGCCCATAGGCATACTGTCGATAGCCTGCTGGATGGAATAGGCCGATAGGCTGTCTGCCTGTATTTTCCTGATATGTCGCCATTGCCGCCAACTGTAGCAGAGGGAAAAAAAGAGGGCTCCTAACAGCGGATAAGGCATGAAGTGATCCCAAACGGGCAGCGACGCGACTGCGGCGGCAGGAATCCAACGGATACCGGGGCACTGGTTCCACCAATAAACACATTGCAGCAGGCAGAGGATGACAACGGCACTGCGAAAGGTATCGCAAAAATCAATAAGCAAAAAATTTCCCTGAATGCTGGAATAGGAGAAAACAAAGACAACAAGTGTCGAAAAGGGCAGCCCCATGACGGACATATCCCAACAAAACCGTCTTGCATTCCGATAAGAGGAAAGGGACCACCCTTCCTGCCAGGTCAAAAACTGCAGCAACAACACGACCATGGCGGCCACTACCAAACAGGCGCGCCACGAAGAAGGATATAGAAAAATTTCCGTCATATACCTCCCTCCTCCTGCACCACATCAATTCCGCACAGTCCGTCTTCATCGTGCACACAAATCCGCACGTTGCTGTCCGGACCGTTTTTCTTGACATACAGCGACTGCTGTTGCAACCACGGTTCCGCAGCTGCGAAGCGAAAGGTCATGCAGATGCTCTCTTTTTTGTAAAAAGTGATCATCAGCGGCGCCGACCGATGCAGTATCGCCTGTTCCAAAACATTCTCCATAATATCATAAAAGCGCAGCGCCGTTTCTGTCGGCACCTCACCTGACAGATCATAAAGGACGGCGCAGGAGATTCCCGCTTCATTGGCATACTTTTTACTCTCTTCTACGGCAAGATGCAATTCCCGAGCCGCCAAAACCTGCCGCTCCTTCCCCCGCAGCAACATGACACAACGTTTTTTCAAAAAACAAGCCAACAAATTAAGCCGACGAATAGCCTGAAAGAACTCGGCAGAATCATCATCTCGTTCCAAAACAGCCAGATACTTCATGAGTTCTCTTTTCTTTTCGGCAAAAACGGCTTCTATTTCATCGTAAAGCCGTTCTTTGGCCCTGAATACGCCTGATTCGAGCTGCAGTTCCCGTTCCTGCCCAAGAAGGCGGTAAGATTGTTGCAGCGCTTGCCCGATATGAAGAAGCTTTTCCTGTTTTTCCTGAAGCTCACTGATATCCTCTTCCCAGCGTATCAGACCGCCGCGAATGGGCAGTTCCGACTGGCGTACGATACGGCCTTCCGTACCGGCAAAACGTGACGAAAAAGCGATTTCTCCGTCTTTATGCATAAGCTTCATAGATAAATCGGAATGGACGAAGAGGTTGATATAGCCCTGATTGGAAGGAATAATGCCGCTCCACAAGGCGCCTTTCAAAAAGAGCAGCAAGAAAAAAACGATGACCGAAACGACCTGCGTGCGCCTGAAAGGCGTAATTCCCTCAATATACGCATAAAGGTACAGCGCCAGCAGCACGATCAGCACGATCAGGACAATGACTTTTTTCTTCAGCACTCGCTGCCTGTGAGCCTTATACATCATCCAACCGACGGCGCCGAAGGCCTGCGCCGCAATGAGCAGCAGGAAGAGCGGATGCAAGGCGCCGTAGCCGTAATTATGCTGATAATGCAGAAAATCGTCTGCAAAGGTAAAAACCAGTTGATGATAGTCATTCGTCAGATAAACGAGCGATACAACCCCGTCGACACCGGCCAGATATTTCAACCAGCGCGGCGGCAGCGAATCATCGACATCACGATCTATGCTATAGGCGATCCAAAGCAAAAAAAGGGTGATAAGCAGTTCAAAAGGGCCATACGTATACCAGAGCAGCCGCAGCAAGGCCCCTGCAGAATCGTTCAGCAAATATTTCAGGATGCGAATACCGATGAACAGGGCCAGAACCGTTCCCAATCTCAGTACGGCCTTGCGCACACCGCGCTGCATGATCCGACGTTCCATGTGGCGGGTCAGAAACAACGCAAAAAACGCTAAGGGAAAGCAAAAGAAAATACTTTCTCCTACGATGCCGATCTTTACATATTGAGAATGGCTGATAAGCGCTTGCTCCTCATCGTCCAAACGCAAACTTTCCTGTAAAATCAGTTGTTTATCCTGTGCCGACAGCGGTTGCACCTGCGCCGGGCGATGCTGGCCGTCGTACCGTTCCGGCCATTCGTTTCGCAGAACTTCCCGCAAAACAGCTTCATTAATAGGCAGTTCGCTCCGTGCCAACAACCCCTTGGTAAATACGAGAGTTCCTTCAGCCGGCACGATGACCTCCAACAAAGCGCCCTGGCTGCGAAACCGCTCCGCCTGATGATCGAAAAGAATATACGCCTCCGCCGCACCGTCGGCAACGGGACTGAAATATTGCAGTCCCGACGTCCCGTATTCCCAGTGAATCAGTCCGGCTTCATCCATTTGCCGTAAAAAATCGAATCCTTCATCGCCGGACAGCTGGTGCGTCAGACCGTAGGTCACCGCCATGATAATGGTCGATAACTCCAACTTCTGCACTGGCAGCTGTACGTAGATTTTTTTCTTCAGCAAATCATTCCAACCGGTAATTTCCTCTTTACAAAGATTTCTGTCGACAGCGATGACGACTGTCGTTTCATAGTGAGGATACCAGTATAAAGGGGTTCGGGCCTTGCCGTACGCAGCAGCCTGAAAGTCGAAAACCTCGATAGCCGTAACAGCGGACAGTTGATCGGCCAACTGCATCTCTGCACCTTCCACGCGATACTCCGTGCCGGTCAATGAAGCCGCCAGCGCCGTGCCATAGCCGTCATCAGCTGTATTGTCATACAGCACAATCTCCTGCCCCGCCGCCGTCAAGACGGCGGCAAAAAGGAATACCCATACGAAACTCGTCAAGATACGATAGAACCGAGCCATAGATATCCCTCCTTTGCCTTTATTATACGTGAATTTAAAAAAGTTATCTATAACATGTATTTCCGATCGGCACGGCCGAAATCCGTATCGCCTATATTGACTCGCAGCGGCACGGTTCCGACGGCTGAATGCGGCTTTCATTCCCTATATGGCGATGCACAAATAAAGAGCGCCGAAAATTTGGCGCTCTTTATTTGTGTGTCGCAAAACCGTCATCATATCTGCAAAGCGCTTTTTGTCTGATACCTGTTCCCTGCAACGCCTGCCGCCAGAAATAGCCGATTACAATAGCGTAATACGGCCCTGGGGCGAACCGTAGCGGCTGTCAATCCGGCCATTTAACGCCTCGGTCAGATAATGCTCTACAGCGTCCGTATCCACGTAGCCAATGATGCTGCTCGTTCCTTTTCCGGGAATCGTCAAAGCTCCGTAAGCGTCACCGCCGCGGCAGATGAATTCAAACGTTGCCAATCTGTACGTCGCCTTGAGGTCAAACGGCTTGCCCCCTACTTCATGGATCGTAACCCGCGCGCCGGGACGACGCGGCGCATAGGCAGTAGAATGTTCGTATGCCGGCCCTCGCTCGTACGGAACCTTCGTATTGACGGTCATCGTCAATCCCGCGATCTGCGGAAAAGCCCCCATCGGTTCCGGTATTTCAGCCGTCGCCGCTTCCATGATCTCTAAAAGAGTTTCTCCTGTAAGGCTGAGCGTACAGATTTGGTTGCCGTACGGCAACACGGCATGAATATCGCCGACAGTAATATTGCCGCTTTTGAGGGAATCGCGCAAACCGCCGCCGTTGACCAAGGCCGCGTCGACCGGCGTCCCGAAGGGATCTGCCATGCGGGCCTGCCAAAGAACGGCGTCGGCAACAAAGTCGCCCAAGTTCGTTTCCATCGTTCGCACGCCTGGTACCCGGTTGCCGTTCAACAGGACTTCACTCCTGCCCAATTCACGCGCCAAGGCTGCCGCCACGGCGGCGGCTTCGGCATCGATGACGGCCTTCGTCGCTTTATCTTGACGCCTGCCGGCACTGTACGGCAGTAACTCTTCCCGCCACAACCCGCCGTCGTGGCTGATCTTGCCGATATTCTCCGTGTGGCAGCCCGCTTCCGCCAACAGCGTACCGTTGACATAGGCGTTTTTGATTTTATGATCGTGGCCGTCAATAAAAATATCAATACCGTTGACGTGCTGCAACAGATCTTCGGACCGATGGCCGCTGCTGCCGGGGTCGCTGCCCAAATGCCCCAGAGCAATAACGACATCGCAATTATCTTTTCTCAGCAGATCCACTTCATGCTGTGCATTTTCATACAGCGCCCGGTCATTCAAAATCGTCAAACCGTAAACGTTCTTCGGATTCGTCGAAACCACGGTATCCGGTGTCGTCAAGCCGAAAATCCCGACTTTGACGTCGCCTTTGTGAATCATCATCCGCGGCTGCACCAGGGTCCTCCCTGTTGCCGCGACGAACACATTGGCCGAGATGACGGGAAACGAAGCTTCACGGACACGCTGCAACAGGACGTCCTGTCCGTAATCGAATTCGTGATTGCCCAAGGTCATGGCATCATAACCGGCCTTGTTCATAATAGCGATGGCCGATCTGCCTTTGCTGAGATTGACGAGATTATTATCCTGAATGGCGTCGCCTCCGTCGACAAGCAAGACGTCACATCCCTGGTTCTCATACTCCTTCTTCAAAGCCGCCACGACGGCCATCCCTTGTTCTGTTTCCGTCATCTGATCAAAACCGTGACTGTCATTCGTATGAAGAATGACGAGATTCGACAAGTCCGCGGCCATGGCCGGCCCCCACGCCAGCAGCACGAATGCAGCCAACGCCGCTAATTTTCCTTTCATCACATCGACTCCTTATAATTCGTCGCAAACCCGATATATCATCTGCCAAAGTCTTTTTTCGTCTACCGTCTTGATAATGCGCGCCGCTTGCGTTCCTGCCGGCGCTGCGCCTCTGTATGCCAGCGACTGGCCGTACGACGGCGAATACGTGTCATTAATATCGACAAAGCATTTCTCTTCTTCCAAAATCAGCGACGGATCGATAACGATAGCGGCGGCAATCACGTCCCAGACGTAATTATTGAAAGCCGCACCGTCCCGCAGGAGCGGATACATCCAGTGATGTTGCCACATGTCGGCAAAAACCGGATTATGCAGCCGCGCCGATATCTCCCGGAACTGGGTCTGCGTAATATGAACTTTTTCGCAAACATCCAACGGCACGATCACCTGTTCCCCAAAAGGAGCACGCAATGCCGTCCGTGCCGCTTCCGGATCAAGCCAGAAATTAAATTCCGCTGCCGGCATAACATTGCCGCCGACAAAGAAGGCGCCGCCCATGTAGCACACCTGTTTGACAAGAGGGGCTATTTCCGGGGCCTTCTGCAAAGCTGCCGCCAAATTGGCCGCCGTTCCGATAGCGACGACGGTCACGTCGTGAGGCCGGGCTTTGACGGTACGAATAATAAAATCAACGGCGTCATCCGCCGCCGGAACCGATTGCGGCCGACGATGGAATTTGGCCGCATAGGCGTCCTGCCAACTTGCCGGCTGCGCATATCCCGCAGCGCCGAGGTGACTGTCTGCGCCTCGCCCGAAAAGCATCTGCTCCGCTTGCAGAGCGGCAAAACGGCCGCTTCGCGTCGTTCTGTTTCGTCCCATATAAACGGGTATTTCTTTTTCTTTGCCGATTCCTTCAAGCTGCCGCAAGGCGCTGGCCGTTCCGTCTTCTACCCAAGTATTGCCGATAACGACGGTGACGCCGAGAAGCTCGACCTCTTCAGAGCGAGCCAGCATCAGCATGGCCATACCGTCATCAAAAAGTTCGACCATATCGGCATCAAGAATGACCGGTTTCTTGTCTTGCGCAAAAACTGCCGATGTCAGAAAACAGAACATCATGCCAACTAAAATTGCCGTGAGAAAACGGTTCTTCATCATATGTCTCCTCCATTCGGTTACGAAAGTGCGATAAGGCAGAGATGAAGTCCTTCATAATCGGTGACCAGCGCGATGGTATTCTTTTCCAACGCGTAAATACCGTAAGCACCGCCCTTCATCTTAATATCGTTTTTCGTCAGCGAGCCGACGAAAGAGCCGTCACGCAACCGATACACACGCACCCCGTCTTCCCCTCTGCTATAAATGCACAGATAGTCTTTCGTTACAGCGTAGTAAAGGGCGCTTTCTTTATAGGGCCCGTACGTATTAAGTACCTTTCCTTCCAAGTCCATCTGCGTGATATTCTCGAACTTCCGATCTGCGCCTTTCTCCCTGCCGTCCGTATAGATCGTATTGTCTTTGATCGCACACCAAGTAGCGCCGGAGAAGGGAGGATCCGGAACCAACGGTTCCTTCGCCGGCGACACTTTACCGTTGTCGACGCCGACGATATAAATCTGTCCCGAATTGAACCAAACAACGCCGTGCTTGCCGTCTTCCGCCGGAACAAACCAGCCGTAATCTTTAAAGCCCGTTTCATATTCCTTGCCGTCTTCAATATATTTCAACGCTTGATCTTTTGTCTTGAAATATAGTCTCTTGCCGTCCGTTCCGCTCAAGGCGCGGACATTTTGGGCTATAACACCGTTGTTCTCTCCAGTTACCAGTTTTTTATCCTTAATCGTAAATTTCAACAGTTCGTTTTGTTTGGAAAGAAAATACATGGCATTATCCTGCCAAATAAGGGTACTGTTGGAAAACTGCACCTTAACATCCGGCCCTTCCATCGCCATGACGTGAGCGTTTTGATCACCGCAGTTGAGGGCCGTGCCGTCTTTCGAGACCATGCCGGTAATACTGTTGTCGCCACATCCGGACAGCATCACCGCCGCCGCTGCCAGCGCACTGCACAACACCGTCTTAAGCCACATTTTCATCTGTTTCACCTCTTTCGGCCGGCTTAAAATTTACCGCCTCCGCCGCCATGTTCGCTGTCGGCAGCAGAGTATCTGCCTCCTCCGCCGCCCTTCTTTTGTATCGTTTTGACATGAACATCTGTATACAAATAAATATCATCGGAATCTGTCAAATTGAAGCTGCCGTCTTTAATATATGCGTCTGCTGATACCTGTTCCTTAACATTACTCATGGATCCGACCAGCCACTTCCGCAAACCGAAAGTCAACAACCCGGCGCCGCCTAGGGCTATAACCAAAGGAAGCCACCAAACTTCGTCGTTCCATGCCATGGCCCGCCCATTTTTCTGATAGAAACTCATCAGCGTATCTGCTGTACCGGCATATTCCGTAAACGCTTTTTCATACTTTCCTTTCGATAATTCCGACACGATGTTTTCTTCCATTTTATCGATGCCGAAGGCATCGGTAATTGCCTGCCGTGCCGTATTATCGGTAGAGATATACCAGTCTCGTGTACTCATAACGATCAGCAGCACCATCGCGCCGCCTTTGGCACCGCGATACCGTTTATCCAGGATTTCGTTGGCTAGCTTCCCGACTTTCTTATCACCTGCCGACTTCATCGTCACAACGGCAACGTTCATCCCATATTTGTCGCTCACCTGATCAAGGACTGCCGTCACGCGTTTTTGTGCCGACGCATCCAGCAGATTCGCTTCGTCCACCAATCGGGGCGCCGCCGCAAACGAAGCCAGACTCAACAGAAAGATAAAACACACCGAAAAGAATAACGTTGTTATTTTTCTCATCTACGTCCGCCTCCTTCGTCATATGATCAGCGACGTAATGCCGTAAATAGCGATAAAAGAAGCGATGAAACCGATGATGGAATAGTTTCGCAGCTTACCTTTGTCAATGGGCAGACTGCCTACAAGCCTGCCGGTCTGTCCGTTCATCATAAAAGTATACGGTTTATTCTCATACCGCGTCGTCAGGATCCAAACAGGTACTACGGCATACGAAACATTGCCGCCGACTTTGACAATGTTGCAGGATTCGCGCCGTACGGCATCATATCCGTTAACGGTCCTTTTCAACTCCTCCGTCATACTGTTCGTTACCCGTTCATCAGCTCTGCCAACGGAAGCAGCGGCATCGACATCATACTTGTCGGCAATATAGCCGGTAAAATAGGCCTGGGAAAAGGGCTGCATTTCCTGATAATCGAAAGGCTCAATACTTTCCATAAACGTATCATCCATTTTAGTACTGCCGTCGACGGGAATCCTTTCAAAATCGGCGCTGCCTTTTCGGCGACAGCGGTAGACTTGGGTTTCCGTAATTTCTTTATCATCTGTCGTGGAAACGGAAATACGTTCGGCCGAAAAGGTCATCGTTCCCGACACGGTCGAATCAAAGAGCCAGAAAGGCACGTAGAGTCCCTGTATCTCTTTCATGCGATTGTTACTCTTGAAATTGGACGGCAAGAGGCGTTTCTTCCCGTAAAATGCTTTAAGAGCCGCAACGGCGTCTTCCTTCGTCTTCTTGAAAGGAATGACGTAATCAGGCTTCAGCATGCCCGCGAAACGGTTCGGCAACATCGTCGGATTGCCGCAGTAACAGCATTCCGTTGCCATCGTCGATCCGTCCGTAACCAATTCGGCGCCGCAAGACGAGCAGGTGAACACCTGAAAAGCGTCAGTCTCGCCGCTGTCCCATTCAGACCCGGCCTCCTCGGGCTTCCATTTCGTTTCTTCTGCCGCTGCATTCTGCGCGGCAATCTCTTCCTGCTGGGAAAATAAGGTTTCAATCGTCTTTACATCGAACTCGGAACTGCAGTATTCACAGCTTACTTTTTCCGCTCCTGCCTGAAAGTTGAGGGGTCCGCCGCATTTAGGGCATTTATAACTTACAGAGGTATCGGCCATCACGCTCACACCCTTTCACATACATCATCAGCTATGCTTTATCGTTATCGTCAAAAGGATCGCCGCATTCCGGACAGAATTTCGGTGGATGATGGGGATCATCGGGCTGCCAGCCGCATTTATCGCAGCGGTAAAGAGGAGCCCCTGCAGGCCGCTTCGCACCGCAAGCGGAACAAAAATTGCCTTTGTTCATCTGTCCGCACGCGCAGGTCCAGCCTTCAACCGTCTTCGGCGGCGGTTGCGGCGAACCGCAATTGCTGCAGAACTTTCCTTGATTGCCGCCTTGCCCGCACGTACAAGTCCAGCCTCCGGCAGGCTGCTGCGCCGCTCCCGCTTGTCCCATCGGGGCAACACCGCCGCCTTGCTGTTGCGCCATTTGCTGTTGCGCCATTTGCTGTTGTTGACCCATAGCATACAAATTTCCCGGATTCATGCCGCCTGCCATACCGGCCATGTTCATGCCCATAAACGCAAGGGCCGGACTGCCGCCGCCTTCGTTGGACGCTGCCAACGTCATCGCTTCCGCTTGCGCTCCGACGAGCTGCGCAGCTGCCAACGTGGGATTGGTAAAAGCCGCACGCTGCTGCATGGACAGAATCCGTTCCTCCGCCTTCTCATCGGCCTTGACGCTGGAAATACCGAAAGAAACGATTTCTATGCCGCGCAAATCCCGCCATTTACCGCTCAAGACCTCGTTCAATATCTTCACAAGTTCGTCTGTATGCCCCGGCAAAGCACTGTAACGGATACCAGCTTCAGAAATCTTCGCAAAAGCGGACTGCAGCGATGTGAGCAATTCCGTTTTCAGCTGTCCGTCAATCGTTTCCCGTTCATAAACGTCGTCGACATTGCCGCACACATTCGTATAAAAAAGAAGCGGATTCGTCAGCTTATAGCTATATTCGCCGAAACACCGGATGGTGATGTCGAAATCGATGCCCGCCCGTTCGTCAACTACGCGGAACGGAATGGGCGAAGGCGTACCGTACTTGTTCCCCATGATTTCCTTCGTATTGAAGTAATAAACGCGTTGGTCTTTACCGGCACCGCCGCCGAAAGTAAAACGTTTGCCGATATTTTTAAAGACGGAAACGACAGTTTCCTTCAATTCACCGGCGAAAATAGACGGCTCCGTCGACGAGTCATAGACGAATTCTCCCGGCTCCGCCGAAACTTCCACGATCTTGCCTTGTTCAACGATCATCATGCATTGTCCTTCATTGACGGCTACGACGGAACCGTTTGTAATGATGTTGTCTTCGGCGCTGGTATTGGAACTGCGGCCGCTCGTCCGTTTTTTCCCTTTGCTGACGAGAATTTCCGGCGGCATTTCTTCACCGTAAATGTACTCTTTCCATTGATCGGCCAAGACGCCGCCCGTCGCGCCCATTACTGCTTTGATAAGTCCCATAAAGGCTCCTCCTTTCAAAACGATACCGGTGTTGACAATAACTGTACGAAAAACACGTTTCCTGTTTATAGCATACCATACATGTCCAAAAAAGTCCCCCATATTTCCAACAGGAGAACAACTGTTTTTTTGCAATGGAAAGCCGATTCCGTTGTCGAAGCTGACCGGCAAAAAACAAACACCATTTCCAACATACAGCATTGTTGAAAATGGTGTTTGTTTTTAGTCTCTTCGCGCTGCGCCGCCGTTAGGGTAAAAGCAGGGTTCCGCCCGGTTCCACAACCAGTCCCCGCCGTCCGTATTGCGTTGTCAAAGCCTCGACAAAGGCCTGCGGATCCTGCTCAATGACCGGCCACGTACCGTAATGAATGGGGATCGTCACGTTTGCCTTGACCCAGTCTGCCGCCAAGAGAGCATCTTCCGGCCCCATCGTGAAGTTGTCGCCAATCGGCAATAAGGCGCAGTCGATATCGCCAAAACGATTCAAAAGCTTCATATCGCTGTATAACGCCGTGTCGCCGGCAAAATAAACCGTCTTGCCGAAGAAGGTGATCAAAGCGCCTGCCGCATGACCGCCGGGAACGCCGGCTCCATGAAAAGCAGGCACGAGTCGCAGGGAGCCGAAAGGAAAATCGCTCTTGCCGCCCAGGTGCATGGCATGTGTGCGCAAGCCGGCTGCCGCACCTTTGGCGGCCACTTCGGCGGAAGCGATCAGCAGCGCATCATTTCTGCCGCCAATACTGTCCGCATCGCCATAATGATCGTGATGTCCG
This sequence comes from Megasphaera vaginalis (ex Srinivasan et al. 2021), assembly GCF_000478965.1. Lineage (NCBI taxonomy): Bacteria > Bacillati > Bacillota > Negativicutes > Veillonellales > Veillonellaceae > Megasphaera > Megasphaera vaginalis (ex Srinivasan et al. 2021). Next base: position 74,977 of record NZ_AWXA01000062.1, on the reverse strand, counting down.
TGACTGACAAAAATATAGTGACAAGAAATATCTTCGGCTGCGGCCTTACGCCATGTATTGCCCGTAAAAAAGGGATCGGCAATCAAGGTTACCGCATTGCACGATAATGAAAAACAGGCATGTCCGTAATACGTCAAACGTACATCCAATGGTATCCGCTCCTTTCACGTGACATCATTAAAACAAGGGTTTTCCGCCTTTTCCAACATCACGTCTACAGCGACGCGCGCCATGGCTTTCGCTCCGGTGACGGCCTGCATGAGGCCTAAGTCGCTGATCGCCGCGGCGGCAAACTCCGGCGCATGCGCGCCGATGTGATAGCCGATACAGATCTCCGGCTGACTGGCCCGCGTCGCCTGACTGACATTGCCGACATCAGTCGCCCCTTCGGCAAAGTCATCATCCAAAACGGTAAACTCTTCATATAACTCGCTGAAGGCTTCAGCAAAATAGACATCCAGGCGCGGATCACTGCGCATTTCCTTATACAGCGGTTCATAATGGACCATCTCGACAGAAGCGCCGTGCCGTGCCGCCGTTTCCTCCGCCAGGTCGCGGATCTGCGGCAGCATTGTCTCTTCCAAATACGCCGCCTGCAGGGCGCGGATCGTCGCCTTCATGACCGCTTTATCAGGCACGATATTCGGCGCTGTGCCGCCATCGGTAATGATTGCGCCAAGCAGATGTTCTTCCGTAAACTGAGCGGATAATGCTTGTAATGCGCCGTAAAAATCGACTAAGGCATCCAACGCATTGACGCCGTGATACGTTTTATCAGCAATATGCGCCGCTTTGCCCGTAAAGGTGAACTGCAGCGGATGTGTCGCATAAGAAGTGCCGCCTATAGCCGTACGATCCGTTGCCGGATGAATCAGCAGCGCCGCGTCCATCTCGTCGAAAAGACCCCGTTCGCTCATGTATACTTTGCTGCCTGCCGTCTCTTCGGCAGGACAGCCGAAAACATGCACCGTCGCTTCCTCTGCCGCAACGGCAGCAAAAGCTAAAGCGGCACCGACGCTCATGGCGGCAATCAAGTTGTGTCCGCAGCCGTGTCCGATTTCCGGCAGAGCGTCGTACTCGGCCAAAAAGGCGATCTGTTTGGCGCCGTTGCCGTAAACGGCGTGGAACGCCGTAGGAAATACATCGGCAATCGGATTATCGACGGCAAAGCCTGCTGTTGTTAAAATTTTCCGTAAATAGGCCGCCGCCAATTCCTCCTGGCCGCCCAATTCAGGATGCTCATGGATGTAGACGGCAATGCCGCGGATCAGATCTTCCAACTCATCGACGCGACGGCAAGCGGCGTCTTTCCTTTCTTTTTTATTCATGCCTTTGCTCCTTTACCTTTTCTATTGTAAGCACCGCTTCCGAGACGCCTACCTCCATGCGTGCCGGCACGCCGAATGGCAGCCAGGCATTGTCTTTCTCATGCCCTGCCGGCACGCCCCAAAGCGCCGGTTTTCCCCATCGCTCGGCATAATACGCAGCCACTTCTCTGACAGTGAACTCGCCGTCCCTGCTTTCTGTCGGCATACAATCATGAAAGGTCCCGAACAGAATGCCCGCTGCTCTCGCGATCAGCCCCGACTGCTCGAACTGACGCAACATGCGGTCGAGAGCATAGGCATCTTCCCCAATTTCCTCCAACAACAGCAAGCCGTCAGTGCCGTCCAACGCGTACGGCGTACCGGTCGTCACGGAAAGCAGCATCATATTGCCGCCGCATAACGTACCGGACGCCGTCCCCGGAACCAACGGCTCCAACTGCCGGCCCGGCGGTAATTGCAGGGGGCCTGCCGGCACCGGCTCCTGCAATCCGGCGGCAAACTGTCCCAGCGTATAGGCCGTCGGCTCCCTGCCGAGAGACAAGGCCATGGGACCGTGAATAGTCGCCATGGCGCAGCGTTGGCGAAAAACCGTGTGCAGAGCCGTAATGTCGCTGAAGCCGATAAAAAGCTTCGGATTGGCGCGGATCCTGTCGTAGTCAAGCAAATCCAAAAATCGTGTCGTGCCGTAACCGCCGCGCAGACAGAGGATCGCCTGCACAGCCGGATCGGCAAAGGCCCATTCCAGATCGCGAGCCCGCAATTCGTCACTGCCGGCAAGATAGCCCCAGCTTTCTTCGACAGTACGCCCCAGAACCGAAACATAGCCGAGATCGCGCAGCACCTGTTCCGCTCCCGTCACCGTCTCGGCGGCCAAGGGGGCCGCCGGCGCCACGATTGCAACCGTATCGCCCTGCCGCAGGCCTCGTCCCAGTCTATACGATTCCATAATCTTTATCCTTCTTTCTGCCTTTTATTTTTCTATGTAAGCGCGCTTAAAGTCGACCAGTCCCAGAGACGACCAGTGATATCCTTTTACATAGGGCTGAGCGACAAAGGGTTGTGTCGTATAGTAAATGGGAATGATGACGCAATCATCAAAAAGGATATTCTCCGCTTCGTGCATCAGCTTCATGCGCAGCACCGCGTCATTCGTCTGCTGGGCCGCGTGAATCACTTCGGTATACCGTTCATTGTGGTACTGCGCGTCGTTTTCGGCATCGGCGAAAACGGACAAAAACGTCATCGGGTCGGCATAATCGGCGACCCATGAAGCCCTGGCAATTTGAAAATCGCCGCTGCTGCGGCTGGCCATAAAAACCTTTGCCTCCTGATTGACGAGCCCGACGGTAACCCCCAGTTCATCGTGCCACATGGCCTGCAGCGCTTCGGCGATCGCCTTATGCATTTCACTCGTATTAAAGAGAATACGAATATCCGGCAGCTTACTGCCGTCGTCATAACCGGCCTGTTGCAGCAGCGCTTTCGCCGCCGCGTCTTCCGGCTGCAGCACCGTGCCGCCGGCAGTACGAAAATCGACGCCCGTCGCCGGATCGACCAGGCCCGGCGGTACCCAGGCATAGGCCGGCTGTTTACGACTGCGCACGACATTGGCAATCAGCGCGCGGCGCCTGACGGCCAGCGCGAAAGCTTTGCGGACTCGTACATCGTCAAAGGGCTTGGCCGTCACGTTGAAAACGTAATAATAAGAGCCTAAATACGGCGCGACATGATAGAGCCCGGCTTCCTCCAGCCGCGTTTCGTCGGCAGGCGGCGGTTCGACCATCATATCGGCCTGCCCGCTTTCGACCAGCGTCAGCCGCGTCGCTTGCAAATCGCTGATAGGAAACTCCAACTGCGGCAACGTAACGGAAGCGGCATCCCAATACGTTTCGTTTTTTACAAAATCGATCTCACTGGCATGGATCCATTTGCTGATTGTATACGGTCCGCTGCCGACGATGGGCATATTGCCCGAAGCCCACGTCTGCGGCGCTTTTTCGACAACATGCCGGGGTACGGCATAGTAGCTGTGGAAAGCCGTCAAACTGAGAAAATACGCTGTCGGCGCTGCCAATTTGACGATCAGCGTCCGATCATCGACGGCATGAACCCCGACGGCGGCGGCGTCAACCTGGCGGTTGAAGTACGCTTCTCCGTTCACCAGAGGAAACATCATATACGCATTCTCCGAAGCCACGTCAGGATCAAGAGCACGCTTCCAGGCATATTCAAAATCACTTGCCGTCAGAGGAACCCCATCGCTCCAGTGGAGACCGGGCCGCAAATAAAAGGTATACGTCAGTCCATCTGCCGAAACGTCCCACCGCTCCGCCAGTGCCGGCTGCGGCACATCCTGATCGTCCAGCCGCGTCAGCCCTTCAAACAGCTGCAATTCCACTATATTTTCAGGCAGCGCCGTCGTCATGGCCGGATCCAGACTGGCCGGTTCCGCTTCCAGCACATATCGCACCGTATCGGTACGTTCGGCGGGACCACACCCGCCGAACGCAAAAACGGCAACGGCGCAAAGGAGTATAAGAACCAATTTTCTCATGATCTTCCCCTTCCTGCAAAATGGCAGGCGGCGAAATGACCGGCACCGACTTCACGCCAGCTCGGGATCTCGCAACGGCAACGCGCTGTTGCCGCAGTACAGCGCGGATGAAATACGCACCCTTCGGGCACGGCGAAAGGGCTGGGGACTTCTCCGACAGGAACGACTCTGCGCGTTTGCCGCGGATCGGCCTTGGCCATAGATGACAGCAGGAGCTGCGTATAGGGATGCATCGGTGTCTTGTAAACGGCATCACTCGTGCCTAATTCCACCAGCCGCCCCAGATACATGACGCCAATGCGGTGACTCAGATGGTGGACCATCGCCAAATCGTGCGCAATAAAAAGATACGCCAGTCCCTTTTCCTGTTGCAGTCGCTGCAGCATGTTCACAATCTGCACCTGTACCGACACATCCAAAGCCGATATCGGTTCATCACAGAAAATACAGGCCGGTTCCAACGCCAGCGCCCGGGCGATGCCGACACGCTGCCGCTGGCCGCCGCTAAACTCGTACGGATAACGCTGCGCCGCTTCACGCGGCATATCGACCTGCTCCAGCAACGCGGCAACGCGCCGCTCCCGTTCCTCTCCGGTCGGATATACCCCGTAATTACGCAACGGTTCGGCAATACTTTCGCCGATTGTCAACCGCGGATCGAGAGACGCATACGGATCTTGAAAGATCATTTGTATCTTCCGCCTGAACGCCGCCTCACCCATCGACTCCCGCCTGACGCCGTCACAGAATATCTCGCCTGCCGTTTTCGGATACAGACCGAGAACGGTACGGGCAAAGGTCGATTTGCCGCAACCCGATTCGCCGACCAAGCCGACTGTTTCCCCCACCTCTATGGTCAGGGAAAGATCACAGACTGCCGTAACCGTTTTTTTTGCTCTGCCGAAAAAATCCCGTTCGGCAATGAATTCTTTTGTAAGATGACGAACGTCGAGAAACGCCATTATACTCCTCCCCGCTCCGGACAATACAACCAACAGCTCACCTTTTGTCCGTTCCCCAATTCATACGTCGGCGGCTCGCGACGCGAACAGATACACATCGCTTGGGGACAGCGCAGACAAAAACGACAGCCCCGGGAATAGTGGAACAAGTCAGGAGCCTGTCCGTCAATGCCGATCAGCTTCTTTTCCCTGTTCTCCGGATCCGGCAATGAAGCCAACAAACCTCGCGTATACGGATGAGCCGGCGCGACGAACAACGTCTCCGTCATCCCTTCCTCCACAACCGTACCGGCATACATCACGTAGACACGCCGACACAGCTGGGCAATGATGCCGAGGTTATGGGAAACGAGGACAACGGCCATCTGCAGCTCCCGCTGCAAGTTCTCCAACAGCGCCAATACCTGCGCCTCCGTCGTCACGTCAAGAGCCGTCGTCGGTTCATCGGCAAAAAGCAAGCGCGGCCGGCAAGCCAGAGCCAAGGCAATGAGACAACGCTGCCGCATGCCTCCTGAAAGTTCATGCGGATACTGCCGAAGACGTTTTTCCGGCGCCGTCAGCCCGACAGCCCGCAATAATTCCAGCGAAGCCGTTGCCGTTGCCGCGGGAGACAAGCGACGCTGCGTCCGAAGCGCCTCCCGCAACTGACTGCCGATGGACAGCACCGGATTCAGCGCCGTCATGGGATCTTGAAAAATCATCGTCAGCTCTTTGCCGCGCAGCCGGTTCATCGCCTGCTCGTCATATTGCATAATGTCCTTACCGTCCCAGGTAATCGTACCGCCTGTATAAACCGTCTCCTTACGCGGCAGCAATTTCATGACACTTTGCGTCGTAACCGATTTGCCGCATCCCGATTCGCCGACGATCCCGACAGTTTCCCCGGCATAAACCTGGAGAGACACACCGTGAACGGCCTCCAACAGCCCTCGATACGTACGGAACGAAACGGACAAGCCGGCAATTTCCAAAAGCGGCTTCATCGGCTTTCCCCCTTCCCATCGCGCGGATCCAGGGCATCGCGAAGCCCGTCGCCGAGAAACATAAAGCCGAGCATCGTGATACACAAGGCAAGGGCGGGGAAAAACAGCTGAAACGGAAAAGAACGGATACTGTTGATCCCTTCCGACGCCAATACTCCCCAGCTGGCCATAGGCGCCGCTACGCCGAGACCGATAAAGCTGAGAAAGGCTTCCGTAAAAATGGCGTCGGGAATAGATAAGGTCATGGTTACAATAATCGGCCCGACACAGTTCGGTATCATATGACGCCGCAGTATTTGCCACGCCGACGTGTTGCAGGACCGCGCCGCCAGAACATAATCCTGCCGTTTCAAGGTCAAAACCTGGCTGCGTACAATACGCGCCATATTCAGCCAGTACGCGATGCCCAAAGCAAGATAAATATTGAGCAGTCCCGGCTTAAAGACGACCATGAACAAAATCACATAAAGCAGCATGGGAATCGAATACAGGACATCAATAACATGCATCATGATCCGATCTGTTTTACCGCCGGCCAGACCGGCAATGCCGCCGTAAAGAACGCCGATGAACAGATTGATCAAGCTGGCGGCGATGCCGATAGACAACGAAATCCGCGCTCCGTAGAGAACGCGCGTAAAAAGATCGCGTCCTAACGTATCGGTTCCGAACCAATGCGCCGCAGACGGATACGCGTTGGCGGCGGCAAAGTTCTGTTCGCCGTACGTATAAGGAGAAAGCCAGGGGCCGACAAGCGCCGCTACGGACATGACACAAACAATGCCGATGCCCCAGAGAGCCAGTCGGTTCTGTCTCAGGCGCTGCCAACTGCGATCACGCAACGTTTGCGGCGGGATATACACTGGCCGTCGTGCAGACGGCGGCAGCGGCTGAAAATCAAGTCTGTCCATGCTCATCCCTCCCGTTCCGATGTCAGGGAAATCCGCGGATCTACGAGAGGATAGATGACATCAATCAGTAAATTCATGACAATAATCAAAAAACTGTAAAAAATCGTTATCCCGAGGATAACTGTATAATCGCGATTGTAAATGCTGGTGACAAAATACCGCCCCAAACCGGGGATGGCAAAGACGGTCTCAACGACAAAACTGCCGGTCAGCAACGACGCCGCCAGCGGGCCGATGTACGTGATGACCGGCAGCAAAGCATTGCGCAGACCGTGACGACAGAGCAGCGAAAAGGTCCCGACACCGCGGGCTCGCGCCGTACGCATGTAATCTTGCGACAAAACGTCAAGAAAGCTGGCCCGCGTCAGCCGCATGACGAAGGCCGTCGGATGCGCCGCCAAGGCAAAAACAGGCAAAACGGCATAAGACGGCCCTTTCCATAGTGCTGCCGGTAAAACAGGCCACGTAAACGCAAACAGCTGAACCAGCAACGCCGCCAAAATAAAACTCGGCACCGATACACCCAGCGTGGCGCCAAGCATCAGCGCGTAGTCAAGGGCGCCGTTTTTATGCCATGCCGCCGCCATGCCGGCCAAAACGCCGATGCCGAAAGCCAGACACAAAGCAATCGCCCCAAGTTCTGCCGAAACGGGTAACGTTTCGGCAATGATCTCGTTCACCGTCCGCCCCGGATATTTGAAGGAAGGGCCGAAATCGAATACCGCCGCATGTTCCAAATAATCGGCATATTGTTCGAGAAGCGGCTGGTCGAGACGATACCGTTCTTCCACGGCAGCCAAAACGACAGGCGGCAATTTCTTTTCTGCCGTAAACGGACCGCCCGGTATGGCATGCATCAGGGCAAAAGTGATCGTCACGACTGTCCACAAGACGAGATAAGCGCCGACCAAACGTTTCAAGCAGTAAAAAAACATCTTTTTTCCCCATTTCCATTGCTATACTATACTCATAATTATAAGCTTGCCGCTGCGAAAAAGGAAGTGCGCCTGCACAGCCCTCTTCTTAAAAAAACTTTGATAATTCGTATTGAAAAGAGAGAACAATCGTTTTATAATAAGGAAATTACACTGACAGTTGATTTTAGAAAGAGTGAACCTCCATGAATTGGAAATTTTGTTTAGCCATACTGACATGTAATGTCGTTTTTATGTCTGCCAGTTATACCATGCTGATCCCTTTCCTGCCGGTCTATTTGACCCATGAGCTCGGCGTGGATCCGTCATCGGTAAATATCTGGTCCGGCATTGTCTTTTCCTCAACTTTCGCCGTCAGCGCCATCATGGCCCCGATTTGGGGACGCATGGCCGATCGCCGGGGAAAACGGCTGATGGCGATTCGAGCCAGCTTTCTTCTGGCCATCAGTTATTTTTTCGGCGGCATCGTAACGACACCGCTGGAGTTAACGTTCATGCGGATGTTTCAAGGTTTTGCTGCCGGCTTGTGGCCGATGGAACTGGCAATTATGACCACCTATGCGCCGCCGAAAAAAATGGGCATCTGTCTCGGCATCATGCAAGGAGGCCTGACGGCAGGCGGTGTCATCGGGCCGCTTTTCGGGGGAATTTTAGCGGAAGTCTTCGGCATGCGCATGTCATTCTTTCTGGCCGCGGCAGCTCTTTTCCTCAATTTTCTGGTTCTTCTGTTCTTTGTCAAAGAACCGCCTGACAGTCTGGCTGCAGAGCCGACACCGGGGCATCCGGAAACCAGCGGTTCCGGCCTTTGGCGAAATCCGTTGATTCGCGATATGCTGCTTTTCGGCGTTTTCGTGCAAATGGTCATCCTCATCGTGCAGCCTGTCTTGACGACATATATTACGGAACTTGCCGGCAATTTGGACAACGTCATCTTCGTCGCCGGCCTCGTCTTCTCGCTCAGCGGCTTTGCCAGCGCCATATCGGCGCCGCTCTGGGGACGCTTCGGACAGCACCAGGGATTCCATAAGTCGCTGACCTATGCCTTGACTTTGGCCGGAATCTTCAGCATTATCCAATCGCTGCCTCGCGACCTGTATCTGTTTGCGGCATCGCAATTTTGCGTCGGACTGTTCTTTTCCGGCATCTATCCTTCGATCAATGCCATTCTGGCTCAAAACACCGACTCCCACACCAAGGGACGCGTATTCGGCCTCCTCTTTTCGGCGCAGCAGATCGGCTCCATGGCCGGGCCTCTCCTGGGCGGGATGATCGCTACCTTCTGCGGCATGCATTACGTCTTCATCGCCGCCGGCCTGATTTTGCTCTCCATCAGCATCATCGTGCGCCGTCATACGGGACGCATAACGACGCCGCATCCCGGCACAACATAATAATTATAAAAACGTCTCTCACTAAAACTAGTAAAAGTTTTAGTGAGAGACGTTTAGCTTTTTGAATGTAATTATTCCAATATCTTACAACCGGTTGTTTTATCCGCTTTAAAATCTTTATTGGTTTTACACTAGTATATAAAGCATTTTACTCCTTATATCGCAGGTAAGTTTATGCCCAATTATTTCTAACTTTTGACCCCATTTTTTCTATTAAAAATAATATTACTTCACCTGTTGTCCAGAAGAGCCGTTTCATCATTGACTTACATATCATATATATTAGCCATGATTCGGATGACACCGCCTATTATGAAGTAACACATTCATTTTATTAGAAAACCCCGATAAAATTCACCTGAATACTCAACAGGCAGAACAACTACTTTTATTATTTTTCTTTAGATACCATCCCATAGCTTAACAATTCTCCTAAGTAAATATTCGGCACGCAAAACATGCCAGTAGGGAATCTTAATAAATTAACGATACTATCATTCCAAACATTATATATCTAAGCATCACTTCTAATCTACATATAGATAATGCCTGATTTCTCCATTTCAAGATAAAACTGTAAAAACTTTAAAAAGTCCATCCCCTTCACGACAATAATGAGCATTAATTTTCACATTTTTTAAGTCCGTTTCTGAATTTTTATATCTCTCAAATTATCTATTTATGTACCTAATATTATCTATGCCTAATAAATAGGATATAACAATACTAATAAATTAACACTTCTTCTCGATTAATAGCTTCATCCAAAATCTTTTTGCACTTTTATATCTAAAAGTAATTGTACTAATTCCACAGATACAACAATAAACCTAGCCACTATAAAATATATGGTGGCTAGGTTTATATTCAATTTTCTATCTACCCCATATTCCCTGCAACTTTCTTATCATCTTTAAAAATCATACAGGCTATGATCAATGCAATTCCAGACCCCGCCAGTCCATAAATAGCATATGGAATAACAGTTTCCATTAACATTGCGCCAAAGCAAACGATAAAGCCCACTATCATACTAATAATTACTGACTTGGCCGTAATTAAATTTTTTCTACGCAGTAATACTCCCGCAAATATCGGGAACATAAGCCCCGCTGCTGAAAAAGCATAAGTTGCAACAATAACATTAAGTACACGCGGATATACTAGGGCTATAGCTACAGCTAAAAATGTAACTATAACTGAAATTATTTTAGATTTATGCTTCATATCATTTTCAGTCGCTCCAGGATTAAGTATCTTTTTATAAATATCATTTACCGCATTTAATGCCACAGATTGAATGCCACTAGCAACAGTTGACATAATAGCAGATACAATTAATCCTGCATATAAAGCTAGAAACCAAACTGGAATTTGTGTTAGAAACCAGCCAGTTGCCATTTCTCGTTCTAAGCCAGGATTCATTGCCCTAATCCCCATCCCAAATAAAGATGCCCAAATTTCAGAAATAATAATTACTACCCCGCTAAGAAATAAACTCATTTTAACATAATTTATATCTTTTGCAGCAAAAATACGCTGAAAATACATTTGATTTGTTAAACTACCAGGAATAACCGCCATAAACCAGAGTATAACTGTTCCCCAGCCTAGGCTTGCCATTCCACCAGGAAAAGACTTTAAATTATCCGGTACTTTAGCCATAACATTGCCAAATCCGCCTCCCATATCGTACAAGAAATATAATGTTGCCAAACAAATTAGTCCCATAAGACATCCAAAAAAGAAATCTGCCCAAGCAACTGATTTTAATCCAGCAGGTAATACCAATAATAAACTAATGACGGCAAATGCCAATACTAAGGTAGTAGTTGAAAGGCCAGTTAATCCGGAATAAAGCTTTCCAAAAGCAATCAGATTTCCAATAACCCATCCAAAGGGTACAACCATTGTTAAAAATGATGATATGACAGTTAATGTTTTATTTTTACCATACAATCTTTCCATAATATCCGGTATAGTTGAAAATTCCTGACTACGCATCTATTTTGCAATAAGGCAAATAACCCACATACCAATAGCTACAAATAATCCATATGTTAAAGCAGACCATCCTCCAGCATATCCATTTCCAACATGGGCGGTAAGAAATCCGCCACCTTGAGCTGTTACAAATTGGGTTCCAACAATAACATACAAAAGTAAGCTGCGACCGGCTACGGCCCAATCACTTCCAGTCGATTTTCTACCAACCCACCAAGAAATTAATACGGCAACTAATAGTACAGCTAAGGTGCTAAAAACAATAATAAATATACTTCCCGTAGACACACCCATGATAATTCCCTCCCTCGTACATTATTGTATAATTTTATAATTTTTTTCTCTTAAATTCTTGGCGGTGATGCGGCAAATAAAATACGAACTACATCATCACCGACATTAACCCATTGATGCGTTATTCCCGGCGGTATTCTTACACTATCATGAGTATTTAGATTGACTTCCTCATTATCAAGGACAAGATGCACATTCCCTTCCAATATATAGGCAATTTCTTCACCAGTATGTTTGGTTTTTTGGATACCTGAACTGCCATGTGCTTTTAACGTTAAAATCAGCATCGCCAATGAACTACTACGATTAGGCGTCAAAACCTCATATTCCAAGCCCGGGGACTCTGGAAATATAATTGAAGTTCTTTTATTGGAACGTACAATCAAATCATTAACGGTTTGTGTTTCAGAAAATAATCTCACAATGGGTACTTTTAACGCACACGAAATAGCTTCCAATGTCTTCAATGAAGGATTGGCATTACCATGCTCAATCTGAGAAAGCATAGATAAACTGATTTCCACTTTACTTGCCAATTCTTTCAGTGAATATCCCTCTAATAAACGTAATTGTGAAATGTTCTTCCCTAAGCAATAATTATTCATAAAATATTGTATTATCTCCTTAATTTATTACGCTTAATAATTTCCTCACACATTTTTATATCTGCTGAAACCATACCTTCACGTGCAATTTTTCCTAAAAGAGCAAGACTTTCATTTGCATTTTCTCCTACCAATCCTTCATCATTATTAATATAAGCGCCAGATTTTACGAGCATAACATTTTCAATTGCCACACCAATACTTGTTGAAAGCTTTATTGCACAACCATTTTTGGCTCCATCACACAATGTTCCTCCGATTGCTCCTATGATATTACTAATAGCATGTTCAATTTGTATGTTTTCCAAGTCACATAAAAAGCCACATCCAGCTGCAACACCTAATGAAGCTGCAATAGAACATGCACAAACAGGGGATAATCGCCCAATGTGACATTTCGCAAAAATCGTGACTAAAAAGCTCAATGCTACAGCACGAATAATTTTGTCATTAGAATATTCATAAAAATCTCCAAAAACCTTTACTGGGACAGAACTAGTAATACCTACATTTCCACTACTAGCACAACTCATAGCAGGAAGATTCTCCCCACACATTCTCGCGTCCCCTGCAGCCGCAACATAAGTTCTGGCTTTATATACAACATTATTTTGATCAAAAGTCCCCCATCCTACACCAAAACCTGATCCGGCTTTATTTGCTAATCCAGCATTGGCAAGTGCAAAATTTAATTCAATTGCTTTTTTTACAATTCCCAATTCATTTATATCAATGAGTTTTGCAAAATTAATAAAATCATTTATTTCATAATTACTAATAGGTGCATCAAGTTTATATGATGAATCCTCTGCTGCATCTATCGAACCCTTAATTATTTTATTATTTGATTCAAGATAAACAATATTGGTATGTGTCCCATAAATAATAGCCCGTCCATACCCTTTATTGGTGTATACAGTGGCATCAATAAACAAATTCATACCAGTACGATTCCAAGCCACATCAACGATAACTTTTCCTTCTTTAATTTTATCCAAAGCATCTTTTTCTTTACTCGGAGTAACACCAGCCAAAACTTCTAATCCTTTCTTTGCATTTCCTGCTATCGCCCCTAAGGAAGCGGCAACATCTAAGCCTTTATGACTTGTTCCAGGAATGCCTACTGAAATAGAATTTTTATAGGTATCGCGATCCATAAGTACATGAATTTTTTCGATTTCCCCTCCTATAACATCATAAGCCTTCGCTGCTGCTAGAGAAACGGAAGTTGGTCCCGTACATCCCAAGGCAGGTGATACCTCTTTATTAAGTATCTCTAATAAATTTTTAATTTTTGTATCCATATTTCCTTCCCTCCATTCTATATTCATGATTGAACTTTTTCATTCCACTTCTTTTTTAATTCTTGAGCTATGTCTGTAGATGCTAATCCACCAATTTGACTACATCGCAGTTCATTAGGTATTCGTCTTGCTGTATCTACCAAGGCATCAATTACTTGATCCGCTGGAATGGCACTTTCTACCCCTGCTAAAGCCAATTCTGCCCCCATAAGTCCAACTGCAACACCCATGGCATTTCTTTTTATGCAAGGTATTTCAACTGGACTAACTGGTTGATCACAAGTGAGTCCTAATATGTTCTTCATAGCAATTGCAAAAGCATTTTTAATTTGCTTGAATGATCCTCCAGCTAACCAAACGCTAGCAGCCGCTCCAATGGCAGCGCCAACACCTACTTCAACCTGACATCCCCCAATACTTCCAGAAAAACTGGATTTATTGGCAACTATAGTCCCTAATGCTGCCGCTACCAAAAAGGCTTTAGCCAGAGTCTCCCGATTAGCACCGTATCTTTCTCCTACGGAAAATATAATACCCGGTAATGTTCCCGCAGAACCACAAGTTGGAGCAGCAACAATAAGCCCTCCTCCAGCACTAATTTCCGAAATAGCAAGAGCTCTTGCCATCGCCATCGTAAACATTGGGCCGGTAATCGTTTTATCGGTTTTACTATACTCAGCCACTAATCTCCCATCGCTATCTCCAACAAAACCACCAATTAAGGAAATATTTCCCATTAATCCTTTCGCTATTGCTTGTTCTTCAACCTCCACTATTTTTATAGCTTCATTTAAAACCTGCTCTCGCGTAACCAAGCTTCGGGCACATTCATAGTCAATAGCTACTTCACAAATATCTTTCAATACGGTTAATTGTTCTAACTCACTGAATGTCCTAAATATAGGAGAGGCAGTACTCTTTTCCGAAAACAGATGAAGTGGCTCAACATATCGTTTAAGAACAATATTATTAACCCTTTTTTCTATTCTCATCAATACACTTTTTTCAATCGGAAATTTCGTTGATATATAAAAAAAATATCCTTGTTTACTTGCATAGCCATTGATATCTTGAGCATCTATAAATTCTGAAATTTCTTTTAAATCTATTGCATCTTTGAGTAAATAAAAATATAAATGAGTATCCCCTGTTATCTTCGTTTCTAATCCGTTTATTTTATCAATAACGATATTACCCCCACCCACGGAAATTCCATGTATATCCCAATCAATGCCTTCATATACTGCACATATTTCCATAAGATTTCTATCTGGATTAACTTTATGAGTAGGTTGAAAGATTATGTCAACACCTTTTTCTTGCATATTATGAAGTGCGTGATTGACATTGGGATCGTCCTCTCTCATCCCTAATAGGCCTGCCATAAGAGCTCGGTGCGTCCCATGGCCTTTATAAAATTTCATTAAGAACGGATGAAATAAAAAGATAATTTTTTTAGGTAATCCTCCAATAATTTTTTGATAATAAAACCCTAATCGTACAGCTCCCCCGTATGATTACTTGATGGGCCATGCATAATAGGGCCTACCGAATCAAACAAACTATAACTCCTCATATAAAATCATTCTCCTTTCAATACAGGAATAGCCAGTTAAATATAATTTAATTTATTAAATGTAATTGTATTATGTCTCATTATACATTTATTTTTCAATAAAATCAACATTATATTTTATATCTTTATTGAAATATTTTAATTTTATTTTGTTTTTTTAATAAAAGCAGTGGTTTTATAATTTTAGTCTTATTACAATGTAAATATTATCTTCAAATTAGTTATTAAAGAAATAGTGTACTTCTCTCACCACTAATTATAATTTAATATCCATTCTGTATTCTCACATAATTAATAAATATAACATACCATTACACTAGATTATTCGCATTCTACATCGAAGTTACCTAAATAGTTCTTTTCATACTTTCATCTATTCAATCTTGAAATATTCTCTTTATTCAGCTTTCTTCTTGTAATCGTATTAATTTTCAATTATCTAGATTTACAGTATTCTACCATAATAACGTTCTTGTTTCTCTATACTATTCCTCCATATCTAGATACAATAATCCCCCTTATATAACACTTTCAATAATAAAACCATCTTTGAGATATCGATAAATTTTTACCATAGTTATAAACGTTTTTCCGCCATTGTAATACAAGACAAACAGTTTTCTGCAACAGCATGCGAATTGAATAGATTTACTGATAAACTATATGAAAAAATATATAAAATCCCTCCAGCTGAGCTAGAGGGACACTTATAAAAAAACGCTATATAAGGAAGTTCCAAAAAGATCTCCTACGATACCTACATTAAAGGCATACTCATAATTTTTTAAGTGGATATTCTTTATATCAGTGTCAACGACAATTCTTGCAAAGCAGAAACAACGTAAATAAAAACGAGCAAAATAACGAATGCCGCTCCATTAGACTACAATCTGCCCACCTTGCGGCGAACGACCCCTGCCGATACGACTGCCTTCTGCTGCCGTAAGGGAAACGCAGTTCAGCCTCCTGCCATAGCGATTAGGCGCTTCGTCCCCTGCGCGTACGAGAAACCAGATATAGACGAAAGGGCCTACATAAGGAATTGCGTTGCTGAATAGCCACCAACCGCTTTTGTTGAGGTCATGAAAACGACGAATCGAGAGGCACACGCAGGGAAGAGCCGTCAGCAGCGCAAACGAAACGACGGCGGCCCAAAACACAGTGGCGGAAAGGAACCAAAGACAGCCCAAGATATCGAGGCAGCCGAAATAAACGGCATGGAATTTCCAATACTCGCCGCGCGAAGCGCGACCTGCACAAACGACATACTTCTCTTTCAAGACATATTGAAAATTTTCGATAAATCCTTTCGCCCCCATATGGGCCAAAAGCTCGTCGTTCATCGCGTCGGCGGGAACGGTTACGCCGCAGTATGCGCAATATTGCTGCCCCGCTTCCAATGCTGCTCCGCACTGGCGGCAATAAAGGATTTTTTCTTGTCTTGCTGACATCTGGGCTCCTTTGCTGAAAAAAAGGACGGAAGCCCTTCGGTTTCCGTCCTTGCTGTTTCTTTATTCTCCGATTTCCACCAGGCAGTCGCCGCTGATAATCGGCTGTCCCTTGGAAACGAAAATATCTTTGACAACGCCGTCGATCGGCGACGTAATCGTCGTTTCCATCTTCATCGCTTCTGTAACAACCAACGGTTCGCCTTTCTTCACTTTCTGATCCTTTGAAACGAGCACATTGACAACAGATCCGGATAAGGTGGCTCCGATATCGCCGATCTTGTCGGGATTGGCTTTCCGCCGCGTTACCGTCTTCATGTCCACGCTCTTGTCCTGCACCGTGATTTCCCGTTCGGCGCCGTTGAACATAAAGGTAATATTGCGCATGCCGCTTTCATCGGGATCGCTGATATTAACCAGCGTAATAACCAGATCTTTCCCCGGTTCGATTTCGACATGATTTTCCTCATTCTTCCGCATGCCGAAGAAGAAGGTCGGCGTGTCAAGAACACTGACGTCACCGTATTTTTTGACATTTTCATTGTAGTCGACAAAGACTTTGGCATACTGACAGTATGCGTTTACATCTTCATCTTCATGCTTATAACCCGCATCGGCCAACTTTTTCCGCGTTGCTTCCAAATCAACGGGAGCCAGGGATTTGCCGGGACGTTCGGTCAACGGCTGGAGCCCTTTAAGAATGATCTTCTGCAATTCTTGCGGGAATCCCTGATACGGAATCCCGATGCGCCCTTCAAAGAACTCGACGACAGACTGCGGAAAGTCCAAAATATCGCCTTTTTTCAGAATATCTTCTTCGGTCAGGTCATTTTGAATCATAAAGAGCGTCATATCACCGACGACTTTGGACGACGGCGTGACCTTAATGATATCGCCGAACATCATATTGACGGCATGGTACATTTTCTTGACGTCATTCCAGCGTTCGCCCAATCCGACGGCCTTCGCCTGCTGACGCAAGTTGGAAAATTGTCCGCCAGGCATTTCATGTTGATAGACTTCCGTATTCGGATATGGTTCGGCTTTATCGACCCCTTTGTAGTACGGACGAACGGTAGCCCAGTAACGGGACATTTCTTCCATGGCATCGACATTCATAACCGGCTGCCGGTCTTTGCCGCTCAAAGCATAATACAGCGTGCTCATGCTCGGCTGGCTCGTGCCGCCGGCAAAGGCGGAATAGGCGACATCGACAATATCAACGCCGGCGTCGACGGCGCGGCAATAGGTCGTAATGGCATTGCCAGAGCCATCGTGCGTATGCAGGTGAATCGGCAATGTAACCGCGTCTTTCAAGGCGGATACAAGGCGGTACGCGGCTTCCGGCTTCAAAAGGCCGGCCATATCTTTAATCGCGATAATATTGGCGCCGGCATGTTGCAACTCCTTGGCCATCTTCACATAGTAGTCCAAGTTGTATTTGGAACGGGATGCGTCAAGGATATCCCCTGTATAACAGAGCGCCACTTCGGCAATCTTACCTGTTTCGCGAACAGCCTGAACGGTACCGTACATATTGTCAAGACTGTTTAAACTGTCAAAGACCCGGAAGACATCGACACCGTTCTTCGCCGAAAGGTCGACAAAGTTTTTGACGACGTTATCCGGATAACTCGTATACCCGACTGCATTAGCTCCGCGAATCAGCATCTGCAAAAGGATATTCGGCGCTTTTTTGCGCATCTGACGGAGGCGTTCCCACGGATCTTCGTACAGGAATCGATAGGCTACATCAAAAGTTGCGCCGCCCCAGCATTCATAGGAGAAGAAATTCGGCAGTTTTTTCGATGCGCTTTCCAACACCCGCAGCATGTCTATCGTGCGCACGCGCGTCGCCATCAGCGACTGGTGAGCGTCACGCATCGTCGTATCGGTAAAAAGGACCTGCTTCTGAGCCAATATCCACTGTGAAAACTTTTCCGGTCCCATGGAATCGAAGAGCTGCTTTGTCCCGGACGGAAAATCACCTTTTACTGCAGACGGCAATTCAAGGGGGTCAAATTCCGGTTTTTCCTGATGACCTAACCCGCTGTACCCGTTGATCGTCGTATCGCCGATGTATTTCAAAAGCTTCGTGCCGCGGTCCTGAATAACCGGTAAATGAAACAGTTCCGGATGTTCGTCGATAAAATTGACATCGTAATCACCGCTGACAAAAAGCGGATTACTCAAAACGTTAATCAAGAATCCGATATTAGTCTTGACGCCGCGAATTCGGAATTCTTTTAATGTACGCAGCATCTTCTGAACTGCTCCGGCATGTGTCAGACTATATGTCGTAGCTTTCACGAGCAAGGAATCATAATACGGCGTAATGATCGAGCCCGTATAAGCATTGCCGCTGTCAAGGCGAACGCCGAAGCCGCCGCCGCTACGATAGACCATGATCTTACCGGAATCAGGCATGAAATTGTTCATCGGATCTTCCGTCGTAATACGGCATTGGATGGCGTTACCCTGGCAACGTACCGATTCCTGCGATGGAATCGCAATTTCATCACTCGTCAGCGCGTATCCTTCGGCGATCTTGATTTGCGTTTGAACGATATCGATGCCTGTAACCATTTCCGTTACCGTATGTTCAACTTGGACACGGGGATTTACTTCTATAAAATAGAACTGATGATCCGGCGTTACCAGAAACTCAACGGTACCGGCATTGACATAGCCGACGTTTTTCATCAGCTTCAAGGCAGCGTTGCAAATATCGCGACGCAGTGATTCGGGCAGCGAAAAAGCCGGCGCTATTTCGACTACCTTCTGATGACGGCGCTGAATAGAACAGTCCCGTTCAAAAAGATGCATGACATTGCCGTGTTCATCACCGATAATCTGTACTTCAATATGTTTCGGATTAATGATGCACTTTTCCAAATAAATCTCATCGCTGCCGAAAGCCAATTTGGCTTCCGATTTGGCGCGATCGTAAGCTTCCCGCAAGTCCGCCATATGATCGACCATGCGCATCCCGCGGCCGCCGCCGCCGTTGACAGCCTTAAGCATAATCGGGAAGCCGACTTCTCTGGCAAATTTTTCGACCTCTTCATAATTCATGACCGGGCCGTCACTGCCGGGAATATACTGGATATCGGCCTTTTTGGCTTGAATGCGGGCATTGATCTTATCGCCGAACATGATCAGGTGTTCAACGTGAGGGCCAATAAAAATAATGCCTTCTTCGGCACAACGCTTCGCCAAATCGGCATTTTCCGACAAAAAGCCATATCCGGGATGAATGGCATCAACATCATGTTCATGAGCAATGCGGATAATATCTTCAATATCTAAGTAAGCATCAACCGGTTTTTTTCCCGCTCCGACCAGGTAAGATTCATCGGCACGGAAACGGTGCAACGAGAGTGAATCTTCCTTTGCATAGACAGCAACGGTGCGAATCCCCAGTTCATTGCAGGCGCGAAAGACGCGAATAGCAATTTCGCCGCGGTTGGCAACTAAAACCGAATTTATTTTTTTCATACAATAACCCCCTACAAAAATGTTAGGAACCATACCAATCTGTCAGCACAATAGCTGACACACTGTACTTTTATATTATATCAAAAAGCCGCATGAATACAAGGATATCCGCTCTCGGAAAGGCATAAATACTGTATACAATTTATTTTTGTATAAGCCATTTGACCAACACAATACTGATCTCATAAAGGAGAATCATGGGTACGGCAATCATGCATTGTGTAAAAATATCCGTCGTCGGGGATACGACAGCGGCAAAAACGAAGGCGAAAACGATAAGGAGCCGTCGCTTTTGCCGCAACATTGCCGCCGAAACAATCCCCATTCTGGCCAGAAAAAGAAGCAACAACGGCAACTCAAAGACGATACCAAAGGGTAATACCAACGCGACGAAGAAAGATAAATAGGATTCAAGGGAAAACATAGGCTGCAACGTTTCCGTCGCAAACCCCATAAAAAAACGTACCGCCGCCGGCAGAACCAAAAAATAGGAAAAAAGGAGACCGCCATAAAACAAAAAGACGCCTGCCGGCAACAGTCTGCAAAGCAATTTCCGCTCAGCAGCACGAAGTCCGGGACGTACAAACGCCCAGAGTTCATAGAAAATAAAGGGAAATGCCGTCAGCACACCGGTGAACACGGCCACTTCAAGATAAGAGAAAAAGACTTCCGCCGGGTTCATAAAATAGAGCTTTCCTGCCGGCTCCGAAAGCAAGGCGATCAGTTCGTCGACATAAGCGTAAGCAATGGCGCTTGTTACGGCAACGACGGCCAGACAAGCCAGGAGCCGGCGTCGGAATTCCTGCAGATGATCGACTAAAGGCATCTCATCATTTACCGTATTTTTCATCATGGCTCCCTTCTTTCTGCGCGCTTCCCGCGATACGTTCCTTCTCCTCCGTCATGATTTCAGCATCAATCGTGATCGCTTCTTTAGCCGTATGCTTCGTTTCGTCTGCCATATCCTGCATTTTTTCGGTAGCCTCCATCACTTCCCGTCCGGCACGGCGAAATTCCGTAAAACTCTTTCCTAAAATTTTGGCTATTTCCGGCAGCCGCTGCGGACCGAAAACCAGTAATGCCACAATCAATACAACGACCATTTCACTCATTCCGATATTAAACATGATATCCTCTCATTTCCGCTGATCAGCAAAAATGACTCCTGCCGGAAACAGGAGCCACCATTATATCCGTTTTCATACATAGTGAACGCGGGAAGCGTCGTAGCGGTCTTCACCGCCGCGACCGTCTTTATTATCGTTGGCATACCCGAAGGAGACGATGGCAAACGCCGTATATCCCTGAGGCAACATGATGGCACGCCGCACATTGGCTTCACGGGCCTTATACGGTGTGACCCCGAGCCAAACGGCGCCTAAGCCCTGATATACCGCTTCAATGAGTATATTTTCCACACAAGCGCTCAGATCCAATCCGATAAACGCCGGAAAACGAAGATTTTCATCACGGCTGCAGACGACGATCGCAGCCGGCGCTTTCGCTGCGCAACCCGCATACGGACTGATATGAGATAAAGTCTGTAAAACGCGCTTGTCACGTACGACATAAAATTCCCACGGCTGCTGATTTCCCGCAGAAGGGGCTGCCATACCGGCGCGAAGCAAGGCTTCAATTTTCGCATCTTCCACCGGAGTCGGTAAAAATTTCCGCACGCTCCGTCTTTCAAAAATTTCCTTCATTTCTGATCGACTCCCTCCACATACACTATATGTTATTATTATATCACAATGGGTGCCTGATAAAAAAGTAGCGGCGTCCATCTCGTCTGCGGAAAACACCGCAGTCCGGCCATTCAACTTGCCGCCGCATCACTTTCCTAATCACTCGGAAAAATCACCGACAGTTCTGGCATCTTTTTCCTCTATGATCTATAATGTAATATATTTTACACATCCGTACCGGACCGTCCACGTGCCTGGCGGCATACCCGTATATGTGGGAGGAATAATATTGGCTCTGTTGACTTTACTTTTATTCTGCAGCGGACTCCTGCTCTGTTTGCATTTTGATCTGTCCATTCTCTACGCACTGTCATTCGGATATATCATCTTTTTTCTCTATGGTCTCCATTACGGTTGCCGTATCCGGCAACTGCTGTCCATGACTGTAGAAAGCCTGCTGACCGTGCGCACTGTCTTGACGGTATTCGTCTTAATCGGCATGATCACCGTATCATGGCGGGCATGCGGTACGATTCCTTACATCGTTTCTCTCGCCGGGGATATGATAAGACCCGACCTTTTCCTTATCGCCGCTTTTCTCCTCAACGCATTGCTGTCCGTATTGATCGGAACTTCTTTCGGCACGGCGGCAACGATGGGCGTTATTTGCATGTCCGTCGGCCATGTGCTGGGAGTTTCGCCACTCTTTACAGGCGGGGCCGTCTTCAGCGGTATTTTTTTGGGAGACCGCTGTTCGCCGCTGTCAACGAGCGCCCTCGTCGTTTCCTCCATTACGGGAACCGTTTTTTATCATAATCTTCGTCTCATGGCTCGCAGCGCTGTCATCCCTTTTTTCGTGACCGCCGCACTGTATTTGCTGCTGGGACGATACGCCAATACGGATGCGTCCGTCACCTTACAAACGTCATCGCTGTTTGAAGATTCATTTGCCCTGCATAGTATGACGTTGCTGCCGGCTGCCGCCGTCATCCTTCTTTCCTTCTTACGGATTGATGTTCGTGTAACGATGACGGTCAGCATCGTAATCAGTCTGTGTCTCTGCGCGCTGCTGCAACATGAAGCGCTTCTCACGATCATCCCGATGCTGTTATGGGGCTATGCCGCACCGACAGCGCAGTTGGCCCCGATGATGAACGGCGGCGGTATAATTGCCATGGCAAAACCCGCCGCCCTGGTGGCCTTATCCTGTTCGTATGCCGGTATTTTTCGGCATACCGATCTGCTCCGTGGGATAAAGAAATACATCCGCAAAAGAGCCGCACTGGTATCGGCCTACGGCTGTACTGTAATCGTTTCGATCCTGACTGCCATGATCGCCTGCAACCAGACCCTCTCCTCTATCCTGACAAAGCAACTGTGCGAAGAGATTATTCCCGATAAAACACGAATGATGCTGACCTTGGAAGACACGATCATCGTAATTGCCGCCCTCATCCCCTGGAGCATCGCTGCCGCCGTACCGCTGGCAACGCTGGATGCTCCTGCTGCCTGCCTGTACTTCGCTTTTTATTTATATCTGCAGCCCCTATGCGGTTTGATACAAGATCGGTACCGCAATATACACGGTTAACGATCTGTTCCTTCATACGAACCCCCCCACCTTGCGACATCTCTCCCGATGAAGATTGTCCCATTCGTCTATGCGCAAGTATTTTCGTAAAAAATCTGTAAAAAATAAGCACCCTCTACGGGTGCTTATTGATGAATCGATCATGGTGCCGGGGGTGGGACTTGAACCCACACGGTGTTACCCGCCTGATTTTGAGTCAGGTGCGTCTGCCATTCCGCCACTCCGGCATAGTCTAAGAGTTCTTCAAGACAAGATTTATTATATCATATTATCATCAGCAGTCAAGCAATAAGTTTTCCATTCGTCCATGTCCTATCATTCGGAATGGATTACAACGAGAATCTGTCCATCCGAATATATTTTCTGCCATCAATGACGGCCCCGCGCTCCCTGCCTCGTAAAAACGGAATGCCCGCCTCAGCCGAAACTTTTTATGTCTTCTTAATCAATGGCCGTCAACGGGATCGACAAGTATATTTTCTTCTTGTTCTTCCTCTTTTACCTGCGCAAGATATGCCTTGGTCTCGGCAACGACAACACCGCTCAGCCCGATGAGTGCAATCAGGTTCGGAATAGCCATCAACCCGTTCACGATATCAGCCAAGACCCAAATAACTTCCAGTTTTAAAAATGCCCCGCAGGCAACAAGAATAATGAAGGTAATACGATAAGGCATAATTCCCTTGACGCCGGCCAAATACTCAACGCATCGTTCACCATAGTAGTTCCAGCCGAGAATGGTCGTAAACGCAAATAGCGTTAACCCGATACAGAGAATAATACTGCCTGTATTCGGAAAGGCCTGCAAGAACGCAACGTTCGTCAGTGCGGCTCCGTTCAGCTCCCCCATCCAAGCGCCGCTGATAACCAGCACCAGCCCGGTAAGCGTACAAATGATAATCGTATCAATAAACGTGCCCGTCATGGAAATCAAGCCTTGTTCCGCAGGCCATTTCGTTTTTGCCGCGGCAGCGACAATCGGAGCGCTGCCCAACCCGGATTCATTGGAAAAAACGCCGCGGGCCACACCGTTGCGCATGGCAACCAGAACTGTCGCGCCGAGGAACCCGCCTGCCGCAGCTGTCGGATTGAATGCATCATGAATGATTTCGGCAACGGCCGCCGGAATCTGTTCATAAAAAACACCTAAAAAAGCAAGGGTGGAAAGCACGTAAATAACTGCCATGGCCGGTACGATCTTTGAAGCCGCTCTGGCAATGGACTGCAGGCCTCCAATCGTTACGGCAGCTACGACAATGGTCAGTACGACGGCCGTATAGGTGACGGGAACGTCGGCCGCAAGCTGTGTGATCTCAACGATGGCATTGACCTGGGCAAAAGTACCGATACCGAAAAAAGCGACGAGTACGCCGAAAAAAGCAAAAAGCGTAGCAAGGGGTTTGTATTTTTTCCCGAGACCATTTTCAATATAATACATAGGGCCGCCGGAAATTTCCCCGTTTTTATCGATCGTTCTGTATTTGACGGCCAGACAGCCTTCCGCGTATTTAGTGGCCATACCGATCAACGCGGCCATCCACATCCAGAATACGGCGCCGGGGCCGCCGGCATGAACAGCCGTGGCAACACCGACAATATTACCGGTACCGACAGTAGCAGCCAACGCTGTGCATAAGGCTTTAAAACTGTCGATATCCCCTTCGCCTTGATTTTTCGCCGTAAAAATCAACTTCAAGGCACGCGGCAACTGCGTGATCTGTAACCCGCGAAGCCGGAACGTAAGCATAATGCCCGTGCCGATAAGCAGAAAAAGCAACGGCGGTCCCCAAACAAAGCTGTCAATCGCATTCAACATGTCCAAATTCATAAGTGCATTCTCCTTTAACTATAAATTAAAAACCCTATCATCAGCATGACGCTCTGAAGATAGGTTGAGAAAACACGCGCATAAAAACAAGGAGCATGTTTATCGCTGTCTCTGTCCTTTTGCCTGAGAGATAAGGAATCACAGATTCCGTGCACCTTCGGCGCCCAATGGGACTCTCCAGAGTTGTGTCCGTATACGGTCCCGTCTTGCGACACCTGAGAGTTTAACTCCTTCGGTAGACTGTAAAGCCTTCTCCCGTATATTTCATTCACTCGCTATGTGATTATATTATCATTATAGACTTTTCATTCGCAAATTGCAAGAGGTCGAAAAATCGTTTCTTCCGACCTTTCAGGAAATATATTCTCTGATCGTATCCATAACGGCAAAAGCCGTCTGCTGCCACCGCAACGGCGTAAGAGCCACATGACCTTGGCGGATACAAGCCACATCGGTATTTTCCGGAGCCGTCTCCATGTCGATGTCACCGACAATGCGATAACAAGCGCTGCCGTCGATATCCTCTTTTTCCGCAATGATATTATGATATATCTGTACCGTTTGCGGTACAACGCGGGCATTCTTCAAGGAAATTTCTCCTGAAGGGGGAATATTTACGTTGAGAACGCCGGGAAAATTCCCCTTTACAAAGACGGATTCAATGACCGCAATAACCAGACGAGCCGTCTGCGTACAACGCTCATCCGTCATATCCCGCATGGAAACCGCCATTGCCGGCACCTGGTAATAGGGTCCTTCCATCGCTGCCGAAACAGTTCCCGAATAAAGGACGTCACTGCCCAGATTATACCCGTCATTGATGCCGGAAATAATCAGATTCGGGTGCTTGTCGACTAAAAAATACTCCATCGCCATCTTTACGCAATCGACGGGCGTGCCGCTGACTGCGATTTCGCGCACATGCGGCAGCGTCTGCTCTGCTTCCCGACAGTACAAATCCCTATTGATGGTCATCGAATGAGATGCCGCACTGCGCTGCCCCGTCGGCGCCACCACAGTGATTTGTTCGGCAAAAGCCGCCAACTCCCGTTTCAGGACTTGCAACCCCCTGGCCTGCAGGCCGTCATCATTTGTCAAAAGAATATGCATGAATTACTCCTATCTCTTGTTCTCTTTTCGCAACAACGCCGCCGAGTCATAGGAAACGGCGCGCGTATGAAGCGTATGGCTCCATTGCATTTTGTGCCGGTCGATGAAGCCCAAAAAATTAACAGGAATCCAACTGTACATGAATAATGGATATACGATCAAATAAAGCCACGATTTTAACGGTACTTTAATCTGCAATAACACAATAACGGGAATAAGATACTGCCCTATTGCCAAGATAGTCCAAATTTGTACCGGTACAAGTTGGTTCAAAATGTTGGTGTAAAAAGGGATGTATGCCGCATTAATATAGGCCAGACAGGCATATATTGTCGACATCATCATAAAAAACGGCTGTGATAAGGTAATAATGCCATCCAACATCCGAATGTTCCCCGTACGGATGCCGCGGGCAAACAGCTTCGGTATAAACCGTTCACCGCAGTCACACTGCCCTTGGGCCCAGCGCTTCCGCTGTCTGCAGGACTGCATAAAACCAAGGGCCTTTTCATCATAAATAATAGCGTCATGGGCCCAACAAGTACGTACGCCTTCAAGCAGAATCTTCATGGAAAACTCCATGTCTTCCGTCAGACAGTCGCAGCCCCAGCCGTATTTACGCACAATATCGGTAGCAATGCACATGCCGGTACCGCCGAGCGCCGTGGAAAGGCCGACATTATATTTTGCCAGATGCCACATATGATTGATCAGCCAAAATGCAATGGAAAAAGTTCCGGCAATCCACGTATCCGTAGGATTCTTCGAATCCATATATCCCTGAATAACCTGTTCCCCTTTGCAGAGATGATTGTTCATTTCGCGCAAAAACTCGGGATGAACCAAGTTGTCGGCATCAAAAACAACAAACGCATCATATTGCTTTTCCTGTGCCAACAGTCGGTTAAACATCCAATCCATAGCATATCCCTTGCCGACTTCTTCCTTGTTGACACGAGTCATCACCGTTGCGCCGTGCTCTTTGCAGATGGCTGCAGTGTGATCGGTACAATTATCGGCAACGACATAAATGTCATACATCTGACGGGGATAGTGAAGTTCCTGCAAATTATCGATAAGCTGCCAGACGACCTTTTCTTCGTTATGAGCGCAAATAACGGCGGCAAACGTATGCCGCGGCGCTGCCGTAATATGCTCTTGCCGCTTCATCAGGCCAAAAACAGCCAAAACAAAGTAATATAGGGTGTAGAAAACAATAATCACTTGTATGGGTACCATGATGATATCCAGAAAATGTTCCATACGTTACGTTCTCCTCGGCAATACTATCTAGCCGGTGAAACTGCATTCATCGCCGTATTGACTAAACCGAAAACAATATACAGTGCGAAAGGCATACAAATAACCAAGCGCCAATCAACAAAATAAAGCGCCGCAGCGCCCAACACGAGTGCTACTACAAGAGCCGGCACGTGCAACACATCGGCGCTTTGCCCTTTAAAGTCGGGATGATGGATCTCGCTGACCAGATCATACCCCACAAGCAGCACGATAATAGCAGCCAGAACAGGCGAAATGTGAACACCGGACATGACAAAAGTAGCAAAAAGACAACCACCGTTCGGAATCGGCATCCCCATAAAGTAACCGTGCACAACAGTCGTATTCAAATTGAACCGGGCCAGACGCAGACCACCCAAAGCAGCATAAAGAGCCGCCGGAACGACCCCGATCCAGCCCAAATCCTGCAGCGCATAGGAATAGATCAAAAAGGCCGAAGCGGCACCGAAAGAAACACAGTCCGACAGGGAGTCCAATTCCTTGCCGAATTCACCGCTGACCCCCAGATAACGCGCGCTTCTGCCGTCGCAGGCATCGCAGAGCGTAGCTAATAAAATACAAACGCCGCCCCAGAAAAAATTCCCCTGCGCCGTCAGCACGATAGAGATAAATCCAAAAATCAAATTTCCCGATGTAAAGCAGCATGGGATTACTTTTTTCATTCTACAATCCTCCCTATGATCGTTTCTCCGCCACGAACAAAATCGCCCTTTTTGACATAGATGTCGACGTTATCTTCTACAAAAACTTCAATGCAGGAACCGAATTTGATCATGCCGTAAAGTTGACCGTGAAGCAGCGTATCGCCCAATGTGACCCAGGAAACGACGCGCCGCGCCAAAACGCCGGCAATAAGGGTAACCAAAATGCGGGTTCGTTCATTTTCGATGCCGAGAGAATACCGTTCATTCTCAAACCCGACGCCATCCTTATAAGCAGGCCGAAAACGGCCGCACGTATATTGCTGGAACTTGATGGTTCCGGCCAAAGGCGTCCGATTGACATGAGCGTCAAAAATGGAAAGAAATATGACTATTTTCCGGCATCGCGCATTTAAATACAGGTCGTCCTCCACCTCTTCCACGCTCATCACCTTGCCATCTGCCGGCGACACCAGCGCCGACTCGTCACGAGGAACGCACCGCTTCGGATTGCGAAAAAAATAGGTGAAATAGACGGCAAGAAGCGCCGGTACCGCCGCGACATAGAGATTCAGAAACATACCGGCCAATACCGCCAGAATCAGGGGAACTGCAATAAAGACATAGCCGTCTTCAATAATATAGGGCTTCGTCATACTACCCCCTCCCTTCAGGACCGCCGCTGCGCTTTGACGGCTGCCACGAAACGCGGCAGTGCCAACATCCGTTTAAAGCGAGTCGGTTCCTTGTACAGCCGGAAAAACCATTCCAGACGGTGCTCTTGCATCCATTTCGGAGCTCTCAGCGCCTTGCCGGCCAACACATCGAGGGAACCGCCGACGCCGATACAGACGCAAGGCCCCAATTCATACAAGTGCTGCGCTATCCATTTCTCCTGTTTCGGCACGCCAAGCGCTACCAGCAGTATCTGCGCGCCTGTATCGCAAATCTCACGGATAATGTCCGTCTCGTTTTCGGGAGAAAAAAATCCCGAATGAACGCCGGCAACGGAGATGGGACCATACATTGCAGCAACCTTTTGAGCCGCCGCCGCCGCAATCCCTTCCGCGCCGCCAAAAAAGTAGACTTTCGTACCGCGTACCGCCGCCTCCTGTAAGAGACGGCACGACAAGTCAAGGCCGGCGACCCGTTCTTTGAACTTTTTCCCCTGCTGCTCTGCCGCCCAAAGAACGCCGGCTCCGTCAGGAACGACCAAATCCGCATGCCGCAAAATATTCGCCAATTCCTCATCTTCCTTCGCCCGCATCAGCATTTCCGCATTTGCCGTGGCAATGGAAGCCGCTTTCCCCTCTTCAATCCACTGAAAGACGAGATCTTTCGCTTCTTCCAGTGTCAGGTTCCATATGGGAACAGACAATATGTCAATTTTACTTTCCACAGTACTCCTCCGACGTAATACTTAGTTCACACTGTAATTGGGCGCTTCTTTCGTAATACTGATGTCATGAGGATGGCTTTCGCGCAAACCTGCACTGGTGATCTGGATAAATTGCGTATTTTCAATCATATCCCTGATAGTCCGACAACCGCAATATCCCATGCTGGCGCGGAGACCGCCAACCATTTGGAAGATCGTATCGGCAGCAGCGCCTTTATACGGTACGCGCCCTTCAATGCCTTCAGGTACCAGTTTTTTCGCATCTTCCTGGAAATAGCGGTCCTTGCTTCCCTTATCCATAGCGCCGAGAGAGCCCATGCCGCGATATACTTTGTAGCTTCTGCCTTGATAAATGATCGTTTCGCCCGGACTTTCTTCCGTACCGGCCAGGAGATTCCCCATCATGACGACGTTACCTCCGGCAGCAATAGCTTTCGCCATATCGCCGGAATATTTAATACCGCCGTCGGCAATAATGGGAATACCGAAACGCTGCGCCGCCTGCGCACATTCGTAAACAGCCGTGATCTGCGGCACACCGATACCGGCAATGATCCGAGTCGTACAGATTGAGCCGGGTCCGATACCGACCTTGACAGCGTCAACGCCGCATTCGATCAACGCTTCCGTAGCAGCGGCAGTAGCCACATTACCGGCAATAACCGGCAAGTTCGGATAGGCCTTCTTAATATCTTTCAGCGTATTCAGTACGCCCAACGAATGGCCGTGAGCCGTATCGATGACGACAACGTCCACCTTAGCGGCAACCAAGGCGTCCAGACGATCGATCATGTCATGCGTTACGCCTACGGCAGCGGCAACGAGCAGACGTCCGTTGTCGTCTTTGGCCGAATTCGGATATTTTGTAGCTTTTTCAATATCTTTGATCGTAATCAGCCCTTGCAGATTGCCTTCTTTATCGATTAACGGCAATTTTTCAATGCGGTGTTGGCGCAAGATTTCCTTAGCCTCGGCAAGCGAGGTGCCCACAGGCGCCGTTACCAGATGTTCCTGCGTCATGATGTCGCCGATACGCCGGCTCATATCTTCTTCAAAACGCATGTCACGATTGGTGATAATCCCGACAAGCTTGCCGTCAACAGTGATCGGCACTCCGGAAATGCGGTATTTTCCCATCAACTCATTGGCATCGGCCAAAAGATTATCGGGGTGCAAAAAAATCGGATCAATAATGATGCCGTGTTCGGAACGCTTTACTTTGTCGACTTCACGAGCCTGCGCCGCAATGGACATATTCTTATGAATGACGCCGATACCGCCTTCACGGGCAACGGCAATCGCCATCGGCGCTTCCGTGACCGTGTCCATACCGGAGCTCATGATCGGAATATTCAGCTTGATATCGCGCGTCAGATTGGTCGTTACATCGACATCTTTCGGCAAAACATCGGACTTCGCCGGCACCAGCAATACATCATCAAAGGTCAGCCCTTGCATACCAAATTTATCAGATCTCATATTTGCACCTCTTGTAAAAAAATATAAGAATGAAGAAAGTATCTCCAACAGATTTAACCCTTATTATAACGGAATTTCTTATTTATGTACACACAGAAAGGTAATTTTATCGACCGACGCCTGCTCCAGTCCGGCGCCTTACACTGCGCGAAAGATAAATCGTTTTAGCTATCTTAATTTTGCAACAATCCCTCAAAGCTTCGTGCAAAACGCACATTCAACTGCCGCAACACAGTGTCTCGCGAAAATCCGCTTTGCCCGATATAGCGTACCGCTTCATCCCGAGCCCGGGTCAGCAAATGAATATCGGCAACGATATCGGCAACTTTCAGATCGGGAAGACCATGCTGCATCAGCCCGAAAAGGTGTCCGGATCCGCGCAGCAGCAGATCTTTTTCAGCCAGGAGAAACCCGTCATGAATCGTTTCCATCCATTGCAGCCGCTGTCTGGTATCGTCATTTCCGCCTTTGGCCAAAAGGATACAATAAGCCTGCATATTGCCGCGTCCGACGCGGCCGCGCAGTTGATGCAGCTGTGCCAGGCCGAAACGCTCGGCGCCATCAATAACCATGACCGTGGCATTGGGCACATTGACGCCTACTTCGATAACGCTCGTCGACACCAAAAGCCGGATCTCACCGGACTGGAACGCCTCCATCACCGCTTCTTTGTCTTTTCCCGCCATTCTGCCGTGAACCAAACCGCAACGGTATGAAGGGAAAACGGTGGTACAAAGTTCTTCGTACAGCGCTGTCGCCGCCTGCAAGTCGCTCTTTTCCGACTCTTCCACCAGCGGACAGACGATATAGCACTGCTGTCCCTGCGCCATCGTCTTCGCCAAAAAACGATAGATGCGTTGTCTCATGCCTTCTCCGACAGCGTACGTCTTGATCTCCTTTCTGCCTGGCGGCAGCTCGTGAATGGAAGAAACATCCAGATCGCCGTATACGGACAGCGTCAACGTCCTCGGAATCGGCGTTGCCGTCATAAAAAGCGCATGGGGAGAACTGCCTTTCTCCTGCAACGCAGCCCGCTGCTGTACGCCGAAACGATGCTGCTCGTCAGTCACGACCAACGCCAGGGAACGGAAGACGACATCGCGCTGAATCAAGGCGTGCGTCCCAATCAGGATATCAATGGAACCGTCGGCCAGGTCTTCCAGTATGACCCGCCGTTCTTTCACGCCTGTCCGGCCCGTCAACAAGGCGATACGAACAGGCAATCCGTCAAAAAAGGCACGAAACGCCTCCGCATGTTGTGCCGCCAAAATTCCCGTAGGCACCATCAAAGCGCCCTGATATCCGTTCTCGACGATTTTCGCCAGAGCCATTGCTGCAACGACAGTTTTACCGGAACCGACGTCGCCTTGAATCAGGCGTTGCATCGGCGTCTCTCCTTCCAAATCGCCGGCGATGTCCAAAAAAGCCCGGATCTGCCCTTTCGTTAACGCAAAGGGCAATCGTTCGATAAACCGTTTCAGCAACCTGCCGTTGGGGCTGCATTTAATGCCTTGCGCCCGCTTGACATACTGGCGCCGCAAAAGCAACCCCAGTTGCATGGCAAAAAGCTCGTCAAAAGCAAGAAGTGTTCTCGCCTCCTGCTGCAGTGCCAGATTATCGGGAAAGTGCATCGCCTTATATACAGATAGTAATCGTGTGGAATCCGCAGCCGCCAACTGCGGCGATAATGCGACAGGCAGCAAAGACCGCTCCGCTCCGGCTGCAGCAAGAGCCTGACAGACGGCATGACGCACATCAGTCTGATAAAGTCCGTCCGTAAGGGCATAGACCGGTACGAATCCGTCGGCTTCAACGTGGCCGGCCTCCGTTTCCGGGTTATTCATTTGCCTGTGGCCGTAAGCCCACTCCATTTTGCCGAACGCCGTCACGGTCATATCTTTTTTAAACTGCTTTCTTTTGAACGGCTGATTGAACCAAACCAGTTCCACGGCGCCGCTGCCGTCGGTCAGAACGACTTTCAGGATCGTCATCCCGCGACGCGGCCTGATCTCTTGAACGGACAACACCGAACCGGACACCAGTACCGGATCTTCCTTCGCCGTATCGGTCTGTCCGATCGGGACAATCGTACTGCGATCTTCGTAAAAACGCGGAAAAAATTGCAGTAAGTCGCCTATAGTATAGATGTTCAGCCGGTTGAAAAGGATTTCCTTTCTGGACCCGATTCCCTTTAGTTGTCGAATGGACTGGCTCATGCTCATGCTCCTTGTTGCTGTATCTCTTTCTTTTTTATTATACCATACTCGTTTTCCGCCGCTTAAAAGCTGACACACACATGCAAAGCTTGAGGTCCAAGGCCCGGCACACCGATTCATGGTCCCTCGGCCAGGCATTCGATAACCATTCACCTGCCGAATCCGTTCGCCAGTGTCTCATTCGGAAAAAGGAAATGAGTTTTTCAGTAGAGCGCCCTGCGCATCCTTTTCTCGAAAACCCTGACAGT
Organism: Megasphaera vaginalis (ex Srinivasan et al. 2021); assembly: GCF_000478965.1. NCBI lineage: Bacteria > Bacillati > Bacillota > Negativicutes > Veillonellales > Veillonellaceae > Megasphaera > Megasphaera vaginalis (ex Srinivasan et al. 2021). The sequence continues at coordinate 41,685 of NZ_AWXA01000062.1, read as the reverse complement.
CATGAACAGCGCGGGCATCTCCCGAAAATCCGGTTCCATGGCAAAGTCTGCTTGTACGAGCAGAAAAGGATTCCCGAAATAAACCTTGCTTTACCGCTTTTTTTGTGCTATTATTTTTATGTTGTACTGTGGCAGTATGCAAGGAGGTGTATGTCATGGCAAATTATTGTGAAGTGTGCGGCAAAGGTACAGTTACCGGCATGAATGTCAGCCATTCCCATTTGAAAACGAAAAGAACCTGGAAGCCGAATATCCAAAGAGTACGTGCAGTTGTAGACGGCGAAGTGAAACGCATCAACGTTTGCACTCGTTGCCTTCGTTCCGGCAAAGTACAGCGTGATGTTTAATCCCCCATAAAAAGAGATGATTCTCATGAGTCATCTCTTTTTATGGTTTATACCCGTCCTTTCTATGACAACCAAAAGGACCGATCAACTGATCGGTCCTTTTTATATTATTCATCTTCATACAGATCGGCATTGCGTTTGACTATATCCATTATCAGATTCGCCGTTTCCTCAATGGCCTTTGAAGAGACATCGATAACCGGACAATGTAACCTGCGCATAACGCCTCGCGCATACTCCAGTTCCTCATTGATACGTTCGACATTGGCATAGCTGGCGTTCGGCTCCAATCCCATGGCCCGCAGCCGTTCGGAGCGAATAAAATTCAGCTTGAAAGGATCAATAACGAGGCCGACGATTTTCCGGGCCGGGATTTCAAACAATTCCTGCGGCAAGGCTACTTCCGGGACCAACGGCAAGTTGGCGGCTTTGATCCGTTTATGCGCCAAATACATGGAAAGCGGCGTTTTTGACGTACGCGACACGCCAATGATAACGACGTCGGCCTTCAAAAATCCGAGGGGATTCTTACCGTCGTCGAATTTAACGGCAAATTCAATGGCATCGACGCGACGAAAATATTCTTTATCGAGTTGGTGAATCATTCCGGCACGCAACGTCGGTTCCGTTCCGGCAATACTGCCGACACCGGCTAACATCGGCCCGATGATATCAATAACGGGAATATCCAAATTGGCCGTCATATCCTGCAACTTGCGACGCAATGTCGGGGAAATAACGGTATAACAAATCATGGCATGCGCTGTCGCAGCCTTTTTGACCAGTTCTTCGATTTGCTGTTCCGACCGGATATAAGGAACTCGTATGATATTGAATTTCTCCTGGTCATATTGACTGGCCGCCGCTCTGGCAACACGTTCGGCCGTATCGCCGAGCGAATCGGAGCAGGCGTAAATAATCGGTAATGGCAATTTAAGCTCTCCTTCCCATACCGCAGTCCACAAACAGACGGGTAATGTTCGTTTTGGAAATCCGCCCGATGATCTGCAGATCTTTTTTCTTTCCTTCGGTACTGGGCAGCACCCGCACGACAGGCAGACAATCAATTTCATATTCGATCATGCGTTGCGCCGCAAAGAGCGCCTTGTCATCGCCTTCGACATAAATTAATTTGCTTACAGGCGTCATGACCATGCGCACAGGCAAAGATTGCAGATCGTTATTTCCCATTGCCGTTTTCAACAGATCCTTACGGGATACGACGCCGAGCAACATGTTCTCATTGCCGACAAAAACAGTGCCCACATCCTCCGTAAACATGGCGATAATAGCATCATAAGCACTTGTATGCTCGCCGACGATAACGGGCTGTGACAAACAGGTACTGACGCGAATGTCCGTGATAACACGAGAGAGCAGATCTTTTTCTTTATTTCCCGTAAAAAAATACCCCAATTTAGGTCTGGCATCAATCAGCCCCAGCATCGTCAATATTGCCAGATCCGACCGCAGCGCCGCCCTGGTCACGTGGAGCCTGTCGGCAATATGCTGTCCCGTAATCGGGCTGTTTTCTCTGACGATCTGCAATATCGTCTCTTGACGTTCCGATAACATTATTTCCTTGTCACCTCCTGTTTTTCGCAGATTTCCACCAAGCATATTTTATACTATTATAAACAGTATACACAATATACAGGAAAAAGGCGAACCGAAAAGGGAAACCCCTTTCGGCATCGCCTTTTTTCCGCAACAGATTACCACGTATAATCTTCTGTATCGACGCGACCCCTTCCGGTTAAGGAATCCATCAAAATCCGCTGTTCAATCTGCGCGACGCTCTTGCGCGTAGAGATGACGGCATCGGGATTGACCGAAACCGAATCGATGCCGCTCTTGACCAGAAATTCCGTAAAATCAGGATATACGCTGGGAGCCTGCCCGCAGATGGAGACAGTCTTGCCGTCTTTATGAGCGACGGAAATCAAATGTCTGATGGCACGCTTCACAGCGAGATTTCGTTCGTCGAAGAGAGGAGCCACCGTATCATTATCGCGGTCGCAGCCCATGATCAGCATCGTCAAATCATTGGAGCCGATGGAATAGCCGTCAACGAACCGGTTAAACTGATCTGCCAAGATGATATTGGAGGGAATTTCAGCCATGAGCCATACTTTAAAATCCGGCCCGCGATGCAATCCTTCTGCTGCCATGAGCGCGACGATTTTTTCCATTTCATCGACGCGGCGGCAGAAAGGAATCATGACATTGAGATTTTTGAAGCCATATTCTTCACGAACTTTTTTAACGGCTTTCAGTTCCAATTTGAAAGCTTCCGTATATTTCGGGTCGTAGTAGCGGGAAGCGCCGCGCCAGCCCAAAAGCGCGCTGCTTTCCTGCGGCTCATACTTATCCCCGCCCTTAAGATTACGATATTCGCTCGATTTAAAATCGCTGAAGCGAAGCGTTACGGGGCGCGGAGCCAGCGCCTGGCATACCTTGCGCATACCATCGGCCAGCTGATCGACAACGCGTTCGGGATGGCCGATTTCAATCAAATACAACGGATGTTCATGAATGAATGTCGTCCAGATAAACTCTTCACGCATCAAGCCGATACCGTCACACGGCAGCTTCCCGTGTTTTTCAGCCAGATCCGGATTGCCCAGATTCATATATATTTTCGTTCCCGTAACGGGCACCGGTTCGGCTGCGACGACAGTTGCCGCAGCGCCGCTCGCAGCGACCGGTTTGACGATATCCGCCACGATCCCTTCATAGACGATGCCGTTCGTAGCATCTACCGTAATATCCATGCCGTCAGCAATCGTCGTCGTCGCTTCTACACTGCGGCTCTTCGTTCCGACAATACACGGAATCCCCAATTCACGGCTGACAATGGAAGCATGGCAGGTCATCCCGCCGGCATCGGTAACGATGGCTTTTGCTTTTTTCATGGCCGGAACCCAATCCGGCGCCGTCATGGTCGTAACAAGTATTTCTCCGTCTTTAAATTCGCCGATCTGTGCCGGATCCAAAATGACATGCGCTTTGCCGGCTGCGTTGCCGGGGCTGGCGGGGAGTCCCTTCACAATGACGACACGATTCGACGTTACGGCGGAAGCATCCGATGCGCCCTTCTTTTCACTGTTCTTTTTCGACCAGACCGTTTCCGGCCGTGCCTGAAGCAACCATACCTTGCCGTCCCGTTCATCGACGCCCCATTCCATATCCATATAGCAGCCGTAATGGGCTTCAATCGCTTTTGCGTACGATGCCAGTTCCTTAATCTGTTCTTCCGTAATGACCTGTTCTTTCTGCTGTTCCCTCGGCACGACCACTTCTTCGCAATCGCCGCCTTCTTTACGAACCAGCATAACCGGCTTCGTATTGACCATTTTTGATAAAATGGTCAAATCATCTTTCTTCACTTTAAAATTATCCGGCGTAACCGTGCCCTGTACGACATATTCACCAAGGCCCCAGGCTCCTTCAATAGTGATCGTCGAATCATCGCCCGTAACCAAATCGACAGTAAACATAACGCCGGCGGCTTTAGAGAACACCATCATCTGTACGGCCGCGCTGAGGGCAACTTCCAGGTGGTCAAACCCCTTCTTTGTCCGGTAATACGTCGCGCGATCGGTAAAAGTGGAAGCATAGCATTCTTTTACTTTTTGAATGACCATGTCGGCGCCTTTAACATTCAGATACGTATCTTGCTGACCGGCAAAACTGGCATCCGGCAAATCTTCCGCCGTCGCACTGGAACGAACGGCAACATACGGGTCCGCCTGCCCAACCTTTTCCCCCAATTCAATATAGCTCTGGCGAATCGAATCGGCCAAATCACGCGGCATATCCGCATCACAGACGGCTTTCCGGATAGCTGCCGTAACATCGCGGAGTTGTACCGGATCTTCCACATCCGTAAGGCCTGTCAGGAGTTCTTTGATCTTGCCGTTAAGGCCTGTGGCTTCCATAAAATGCCTGTAGCCGGCAGCCGTCGTGGCATAACCGTACGGAACGGGAACCTTCGTTTGCGATGTCAATTCGCCTAACGAGGACGACTTTCCTCCTACCAGATCAACATCTGAACGCCGTAATTCATCAAACCACAGTACAAAAGCCGTATTTCTATCCATCCCCATACCTCCTGATGATAAACTGCATATACTAAATTAAATATATTTGCCATTATAGTACATCATTAATCCTAAGTTGTCAACAAAATATCCCGACTTGTCTCGGTTATATTGTGATATTTATTTTACATATAACATACGCTATTAAACAAATCCCGCTGCAAGCAGTGCCTGCTGTTTTCCTCTCGTACGGACTTGCTCTTCCTTCGTTTTTTATGAGTATGACCTGCCCGGCAGGCACTCATTTTCCTCTCATAATTTTATGACTTTTTATATGTGACGATGCATTTAATTGTGATATAATAAACAATAGTAATTATAATTCATGATACCGCAAAAGGTATAAACAACTAACGGAGAGGCACCAACGCAGCCCCACACAGGAGGATTTATGTATACACCAAGACGCCGGGCAAAACACGTGAAGAAACGCAGTTCAACCCATTTCTTACGCGTCCTCGTAGCGCTATGTATCGTCATTGCTGCCGGTATCGGCTTCGGTTATATTTTCGCAGCCTATCAAAGTCTTCCGGCTGTCGGAAATAATATGAGACCTGCCGTTTCGTCACAAGTATTCGACAACAAAGGACGCCTGATCACTACGCTGCACTCCGATCAGAACCGCTTGCCTATTGATATCAACAAAGTTCCTCAGAATTTGCAGAATGCCTTTATTGCCGCTGAAGATAACCGCTTTTATGACCATATCGGCATTGACCCCATCGGCATCGTTCGTGCCGTCATTACCAATGTGACCAACAGAGGCATCGCCCAGGGCGGCAGCACGATAACGCAGCAGCTGGCAAAAAACGCTTTCCTGTCGCAGGAGCAGACGTTGAAGAGAAAAATACAGGAAGCCATGCTCGCGTTGGAAATCGAACGGAAATACAGCAAAAAAGAAATCCTCGAAATGTATATGAATCAGATTTATTTCGGGCAAGGTGCTTACGGTATCCAAACGGCGGCACAGACGTATTTCGGCAAAGATGTAACGGAATTGAATTTGACGCAATGCGCTATGCTTGCAGGTCTGCCGAAAAGCCCGAATTATTATTCGCCGCTGACAAATCTGAATGAAGGGATCGCCAGAAGGAATGTCGTTCTCAGCCAGATGGTAAAATACGGCTACATCAGCGAAAGCGAAGCAACGAAAGCAAAAGACGCCGATCTGGAACTGGTTAAGAAAAAATCAACAGTTGCCAACAACGAGACTGCTGCTTTCATTGATTACGTATCCCAGGAAATTGCGAAGAAATACGGCGACGACGCTTTGTATAAAGAAGGGTTGAAAATTTACACGACTTTGGACACGGAAAAACAGCACGCCGCCGTAAAAGCCTTGGCAGACCTTCCCGATAATTACGAAGATGCCAACGGCTTGACGCAACCGCAGTGCGCGATTGTATCTCTAGACCCTCATACCGGCTATATTCTCGCCATGGTCGGCGGCCGCAACCAGGACAGCTTCAACCGCGCCACGATGGCCGTTCGCCAACCCGGTTCCGCCTTCAAGCCTTTTGTTTACGCTACGGCGCTGCAACATGACATGAGTCCCTCTACACACATAAATGATGAAGAAATATCATACGGCAATTGGCATCCGCAAAACGCCGACAGGCAATATCGCGGTTCCGTTTCCTTGCGTACGGCATTAACGCTTTCGATTAATACCGTTGCCGTTCAAGTTGCCGATAAAGTCGGCACGGATAATATTATCTCCAACGCCCGCAAGATGGGCATTACCACGCTGGAAAACGGCGACTCCAACCTGGCCATGGCCCTCGGCGGCCTGACGCACGGCGTAACGCCGCTCGAAATAGCCGGCGCTTACGGCACCTTTGCCAACAAAGGCGTATTCATAAAGCCGACGGGAATCGTCAAAATCCTCGACCGCAACGGCAATGTTATTGAAGACAATTCCCTCGAAAGCGAACGGACAAAAACACAAGTCCTTACGGAAAAAGAAGCCTATATGATGACTGATATGCTTTCTGACGTCATGACCTCCGGCACGGGCACAACAGCCGCCATCGGCAGACCTGCCGCCGGCAAGACCGGTACGACGGACGACAATAAAGACGCCTGGTTCGTCGGATATACGCCGAATATCGTTACGGCAGTCTGGATCGGCGATGATACCGGCTCGGAAACGCTGGGTGAAGTGTACGGCGGCACAATACCGGCTCAAATCTGGCATGACTATATGTCTGCCGCTGTCGCCGACGAATCGGTGAAAGACTTCGACGTGCCTGCCGGCATGGCGCCTATCCGGGAAGAACCGGAAGAAGACAACACTGCGACAGAAAAGAGCAAAACCGATAAGAAAGCCGACAAGAAAAACGTAAAAACGGATAAAGGAAAAACCGACAGCGAACAAAGCGACACGACCAAAGACCGCACACGTAATACGGACGACGAATCGGACCAATCGAAAGAATCGCCGTCTCGAAACAATAAACGAGAATAATAACCTACTAAAAAATGCAGCGTCTGTACCGCTGCATTTTTTATATCGTAAGCTGTAAAGGAGACCGTATTACCATGCATAATCGCAGACTCTTCTTTCGTAATATCGCCGTCTTAACGGCAATCGGTTCCGCTGCCGCCTGGCTGATGTACGGCACCGCATTTCCCGGCGTATCCTCCGTTCTGTTCTTATGGCTGTTTCTGGCTTTATCCGCAGCTTTTGCCGTCTCTCACAACGCGATGGACAACCTGCCCGTGCTGCCAATAAAAATTCTCGCTTGGATCGGCGGCTACTGGTTGATTTTCAGTCTCTATTCGTTTCTCCTTTTTCTCCTGTTCACCGTTTCCTTTCTCCTTTCCTTCCTGTCGGGCATGCTTCCGCAATGGCGGGAATGGCTTCCCTCTTTCGGCATCTGCAGCCTTACGGCCATCGTGTGCCTGCTTCTCTACGGCACGTATCTGGCGCTGCAGATCAAAATAAAAAACGTCATCATCCCCTCTGCCGTTATTACAGCGGACATAAAGCTTATCTTCGCGACGGACATTCATCTCGGTCCGCTTCTCAGCAAAAAATATAGCCGCCGCCTCGTACAGCAATTGAACAGCCTGCATGGCGACATCATCATTTTCGGCGGCGACATGATCGACGGAAATCTCGATTTTGTTTTACGTGATAAAAGTTATGCCGCCTTTCGACGCCTGGAAGCGCCTCTCGGAATATACGCCGTCTATGGCAACCACGATTATTTCTTCAGTGATATACAGGAAGAAGCCGACGCTTTTTCCCCGATTCGTTTCCTTCGAAACGAACAACTTTCCGTCAGGGAAGATATTTCGCTGACCGGCATGGATGACTATCTGCACAGCCGCGCCAAGGCCGTCATGGCTGCCGCAAAAACGCCGCTGAATATCCTTATTGATCATGAACCGCTGCGTATCGAAGAAGCATATCGCCGAGGATACGATCTGTATTTGGCCGGCCACACTCACGGCGGCCAATTTTTCCCGGCCACCTGTGTGACAAACCGATTATATACATTGAACTACGGCTGTAGAACATTCGGCCCCATGACGGCCGTCGTTTCCTGCGGCTGCGGCTTTTGGGGCATGCCGTTCCGCCTCGGAACAAGAGCGGAAATCCTCTGTATAACGATAAAGGCGCAGAAAGATTGATGCCAAATCCGTCTCATTTCTTATGCAGTTGTCAGCAGAACGGCTGTCGGGACGTACATATTTTTCCTATTTTTTACATTATTCGATAAAAACACTCTCTATAAGACGGTAAAATTTGCTAAAATAATTAGATAAACCATGTATTTCAGATCGGCGGCAAGGAGGAAAGAACATGACAGAAGACAATGGACGGCAATACTATTTAAACCACTTATATGATCGTTTATATGCGCTGCGTCACGATGTGCTCAGCGACGGTCTGGACCTGTTCAAAACCTGGCGACCGTATATTTACAGAAAAACATTTCTCTACAGTGCTTTAAATTTGGCCTTTTATTTGGCTTTACGCAGCCGTGATCTGCAAGATCTGCAAAGTAATCTCCTTTCCCTTGGCCTCTCCTCACTCGGCAGAAGTGAAGCCAGAACGATCGTCAATCTCGACGCCGTCATGGCCTCTTTAGGGCGTATCTGCGGCAAAAGCGATCAGGAGTTAATCGACTATCCGCCGCAAAAAATGTTTTTTCACGGTGAAAAACTGCTGCGCCATAATACCTCCGCCCTTTTCGGCGGCAGCCAAGGCGAACCGTATACACATATCATGGTAACACTGCCGACAGAAGCCGCCGACGACTATACGCTGATTGACGACCTCATCCGCTCGGGCATGAACACGGCCCGTATCAACTGCGCTCATGATGACAAGGAAATCTGGCAGCGCATGATCGACAACGTCCGCCGCGCCGCCGCGGAAAACCGGCGCCCCTGCAAGATTTACATGGATCTGTCGGGGCCGAAAATACGTATTGACGAAATTCTCATCAAAGGGTTGGACACCAAACTGTTTATTGGCGATACAGTATTTCTCGCCGCCCATTCCATTGACAGCTATCCTGCTGACTATGCAGGCGACATCGTCATTACCTGCAAAATTCCCGAAATCTTTAAAACCTTGAAGATCGGCGATCCCGTCTTAATCGATGAAGGAAAAGTACAAGGCCGCATCAGTGAAATTACGCCGCAGGGGGCATACATACGCCTGACCTATGCTAGGCCGACGGGAAGTAAACTGAAAAATCAAAAGAGTCTGAATTTCCCGGAAACGCCGCTGCCGATTTCTCCGTTGACGGAAAAAGATCTGGACGACCTGGATTTCATCGCCGCCCGCGCCAACCTTGTCGGCTATTCCTTCGTAAAATCGGCCGCCGATGTCCGTCTCCTCCAACAGGAACTGCAAAAACGCCGCGGCGACGACGCGCGCAAGATCGGAATCATTGCCAAAGTGGAAACAAAAGAGTCGGTCCAGCACTTGCCTGAGATTATCGTGCAGGTAGCTTCAAGCCATCCGTTCGGCGTTATGATCGCCCGCGGCGATCTGGCGGTGGAAGTCGGCTACCACCGCCTTTCGGAATTGCAGGAAGAGATTCTCTGGATCTGCGAAGCCGCCCACGTCCCCGTTATTTGGGCCACGCAAGTATTGGAAAATATGGTCAAGACCGGTTTGCCGTCACGGGCGGAAATCACCGACGCGGCCATGGGTGAACGGGCGGAATGCGTCATGCTCAATAAAGGGCCCTACATCGTGGAAGCCGTCACCTCCCTGGGAGACATCCTGCGCCGTATGGAGTCGCATATGTATAAAAAAGCTCCTCGCCTGAAAGCCCTTCACATTGCAATGAATGCGCTTTCTTCGAGAAGCTTTAAAAAATAATTTTATCGCCGCAGCGCCTTGTGGCATGCTGCGCTGACAGCCATAATGATGATGACGACAGGAAATGTTATGCCCAACGGCGTTTCCACGTCAAGGAAAAAACGGTAAAGAAAGAATCCGCCTGCCCAGAGAACGAGATTCAGCCAATTCACAGCCGAAGCCCCGTGATCTTCTTTGAGAAGAAAATAATCGGTCAGCAATATGGCCGTCATCGGAGCAAAGACCGATCCGATGAGGTAAAGAAAATCCTGAAACCGTTCTGCATCAGCCAAAATGGCCAAGACCACGCCGGCAACACAAGCGATCAAGGCCAACCCCTTTTCCGAAAACTGCGGCAGCAATCGCCGGCCGCTGACACCGGCGGAAAAGGCATCCAGAAAAGTCGTCGTAACCGTCGACAGCAAAACGATCAAAATCCCCGCCGCACCTAATCCGGCTTCAACCATGACTGCGGCAATATCCTCCTGTCCGGTGTATAAAGCCGCACCCATACCGATCAGAAACATCCAGCAACTGGCAACAAAATATGCGCCGCAGCTTGCCGCCGTAGCTAGCTGCGGCCGTTTTGCCGTCCGCGTATAATCGGAAATGACCGGCAGCCATGAAAGCGGCATGGCAACAGCCAGCTCGACGGCGCCTCCAAACGTCATATCACCTGCAGACGGCGACACATCGCCATGAAAAACGACACCACTCAAAACGATCGTGAGCAACAATAAAGCGGCCATGACCACCCCGTTGAGTTTTCCCAGGTTCTTCAAACCCAAAAGAATCCACAAAGCGATGAACGCGCCGATGATCACACTCCAAAACGAAGTTCCCGTGCCGGCGATTGTATTCGCGGCAACGGCGGCACTGGCCACCATGACGGCAGTCCAGCCGACAAGCTGAATGACATTGAGTCCGGCAAAAAGAAGCGCCCCCTTTTGCCCGAAGGAAATTTGCACCGTTTCCATCGCACTTTTGCCGGTACGTGCACCGATAAGTCCGGCATAATACATAACGGCGCCGCCGATAACATGTCCAATCAAAATTGCCGCGCTCCCTTCAGCAAACCCTAAAGGAGCCAACAGCATTCCCGTTAATATTTCGGCAATGGAAATACCGGCGCCGAACCATAAGAGCCCATTATTCCAAACTGAAGTCTTTTCTGTTTCCATGACACATGTTCTCCTTCACAAAAAAAGAGCATCACAGAGATGCTCTCACTAAGTATACTTACTGTTCCTACGGCGGCATTATCCGCATCAGGTTCTAGGGTCGAAGTTCGTCTTCCTCTCAGCAGTGATCGCGCTCCCCTTAATCGTCACTCACAGTATAAACCGACTGATATTCATTGTCAAATAGATGTCTATGCTTTAAAAATACATCTTTCATGTACAGTGACCGTACAAAAAAAACAACCTCGTAAGCTTATACGAGGTTGTTTTTCATATTATTTACAGGTCCTGTTACGTCAGGCAAAAAACGCCGCTGCGGCAGCCGTATTCCCCGCGCATGGCAACACCACGAGCAGCACGATGGCGACGTTTTCATCATACCTCTTTTTCATGATTAACGATGGTTTCAATCTTATCCTTCGGCATCGCATCTGTTTCCCGTCATTTTGTTACAGTTTGTTGTAAATATCCGCTCCGACGCCTGTCGAATCTTTCACGCCTGCCCGATTCATGGTATACTGAGTTGCAACTGCGAATTCTTTAAGATTCGCGTTATATCCATACTCAATTACAACATAAAACGATCAGGTGATGACATGACAGTAAACAGTAAAGTGAAAATGGCGATTGCCGCCATTATCATCGCGGCGTGCGCCTTCGGCGGCTATGAATACTACCAGGCAAAAGAAGCGGCAAGCCAGGCTTCGGCAGTGGAGACGGCCGAGGTATCCCGCATGAATTTGAAATCCACCGTTTCCGCCACCGGTACGATCAGCCCCGTAAATTCCGTCGAAGTATCCCCGAAAATCACGGCTCGCATCAGTTCCGTTCTGGTTAAAGAAAACGATACCGTAACCAAAGGCGAAACGGTCGCCACTTTGGACGGCAAGGATTATGAAGCAAAACGCGACCAGGCGCAGTATAAGGTAACTAACACGCAATTAGCATATGAACGGGCCAAATCCCTTTACGAAGCCGGCGCCGGCGCCAAGCAGGATCTGGATAACGCTGCTTATGACTACGATACGGCTGTCAGCAGTTTAACGGCCGCTGAATCGGATGTCGCCGAAACGGTTATTACGGCGCCCATGGACGGCGTTGTCGTCGGCGAACCGAAATCGGCAGGCACGATGGCCGTCCAGGGCAACAGCAGCCCGACAGTCATCATGCGTATTGCCGATACTTCGCAAAAACAGATCCTCGCGAAAATAGATGAAACCGATATCGGCAATATCAAAGTCGGCCAGACGGCAACCTTTACGGTTGATACGTATACAGGCCGCACCTTCACGGCCCGCGTTTCAAAAATATCGAAGACGGACACGAGCAACACCTGGGATACGACATCCAGTTCCTCTTCGTCCTCTTCATCCTCTTCAACGGCCAGCGTCATCTACTATTATGTCACGCTGGACGTCGACGACCCGAACGATGAATTGCGGCTCGGCATGACGGCCCGTGTCGACATCAACACGTCAGAAAAAGAAAATGCGCTGGCCATCCCCATTGCCGCCTTAAAAACCAACAATGACGGTTCCTACGTATTGCGCGTCAATGCTGCCGGACAAACAGAGCAAGTCCCCGTCAAGACGGGCATATACAGTGATGAATACGTCGAAATTACCAGCGGTTTGGAAGATGGCGATAAGGTTTCCATTTCGTACACGGCTTCCAAATCATCATCATCTTCTTCGTCTTCATCAAAGAGCAGCAGGCAAGGGCCTCCGCCAATGTAGGTAAGGAGCGGACTTATATGGATCAAGCAATGATAAAGCTTACAAATATACGGAAAATATATCACATCGGCAGCGAAGACTTTGCCGCGTTGGCCGGCATTTCGTTGGAAATCAAAGAAGGCGAATTCGCCGCGCTGATGGGACCGTCCGGCTCCGGCAAGTCGACATTGATGAACATCCTCGGCTGTCTCGACAGACCGACGGAGGGTTCGTATGTACTGGGCGGTCAGGAAGTCGCTCATCTGACTGATGATAAATTGGCCGAAACAAGAAACAAACGAATCGGCTTCGTTTTTCAAAATTTTAACCTCTTAGGCCGCATATCTGCCCTTGAAAATGTTGCGCTTCCCCTGGTGTATGCCGGTGTCGGTCATAAAGAACGAACGCAGCGGGCCAAAGCCAAGCTGGAAGCCGTCGGTCTCGGTACTTGGGCCGATCACAAGCCGAATGAATTATCCGGCGGACAGCGGCAGCGCGTCGCCATTGCCAGAGCGCTGGTCAACAACCCGCATATTATCATGGCCGACGAACCGACGGGTAATCTCGACACCAAATCGACGCGGGATATTATGGGCCTTTTCGAAGAGCTCCACAAAGATAAAAAGACGGTCATCCTGGTTACGCACGAACCGGAAATAGCAGCTTGCGCCAGCCGTCAGCTGTTGCTTGCCGACGGTCTGATCACGAAAGATGCCGGAAAAGGGGTGGTCATGGATGTTGTTTAGTGAAAGCATACGCATTGCCATTTCCGCCCTGCTCTCGAACAAACTTCGCTCCATTCTCACCATGTTGGGTATCATTATCGGCGTCGGCGCCGTTATCGTCATGATTTCCATCGGCATGGGCGTCAAGCAGAATGTAACCAACTCCATTGCCAGCTTAGGCAGCAATATGCTGATCATCATCCCCGGCGCCACAAATTCCGGCGGCGTCCGCACGGCCGCCGGGTCCGGCGAAAAACTCAAACTGGATGACGCCGATGCCATTAAGAAAAAAATCAAGGACATCGACTACGTCTCTCCGACAGTCAATAAATCCTACCAAATCGTCTACGGCAATGAAAACTGGAATACGACGGTCTACGGCGTCACGCCGGAATACCTCAATATTCGTTCACTTTCCGTCACCTCCGGTTCCTTCGTCAGTCAAGCCGACCTGGATTCGCGCAACCGCGTCGCCGTCATCGGCCCGACCGTCGCCGGCAATCTTTTCGACAGCGTCAATCCCGTCGGCCGTTCGATCCGCATCAACAATCAACCGTACCGCGTTATCGGCGTCCTGGAATCGAAAGGCCAGTCGTCAATGGGGCAGGATCAGGACGACGTCGTCATCGTTCCCTTGACGACGGCGCAAGAACGACTGCTCGGTATTACCTACGTTAAGACCATTAATGTGCAGGTTTCCAGCGCCGATAAAATCGAAAGTGTCCAGAGCCAGATCGAAACGTTGCTGCGTCAGCGTCACCACATTATCGGCACCAAGGAAGATGATTTCACCGTTCGCAACCTGACGAGCCTCATGGAGACCATGACCAGCACGACGACGATGCTGACGCTCTTCTTAGGCAGCATTGCCGCCATATCGCTGCTCGTCGGCGGCATCGGCATTATGAATATCATGATGGTTTCCGTTACGGAACGAACTCGTGAAATCGGTATCCGCAAAGCGCTGGGCGCCACCTTCCGCACGATCATGCTGCAATTTCTGATCGAATCCGTCGTCATCGGCGTCATCGGCGGTCTGCTCGGCGTCGCCATGGGCGTCGGTCTCGCCGAAGCGATCCGCATGAGCGGCAAATTTACGCCCGTCGTCACAGCCGCTCCGATCATCGTCTCCTTCTGTTTTTCCGTCGGTATCGGCCTCTTCTTCGGCATTTACCCCGCCCGGAAAGCAGCCCGGCTCGATCCGATCGAAGCGCTCCGCTACGAATAACAACGGAAATAAAAAAAACGTTCTTTCCAACACTCCCGAAAAAGGGGGATCGGAAAGAACGTTTTTTTCATTTATTCCCGGTATAGCCAGTGCCGGATATCACTCTCGGCGTCACCGACAGTCGTACCGAAAAGAGCCAGCCCCTCTTCCAGTCGGCACGACGGGCAAAGGGCCAAGATGTCTTGAAGGCTCGTACCGAAGCCGCTGCCTTCATGCGTGCAAAACGGTTTGATCGTCATGCCGGAGAAATCATGACTTTCCAAAAAGGCGGCGACAGCCATCGGAATCGTGCCGCACCAATTGGGATACCCGAGAAAGAGAAGATCGTAATCCGCCACATCAAGGTCGTTATGGCGCAGCGCCGGACGGGCCTGCGTCTTTTTCTCCTCTTTGGCCGCCGCTACCGTTTCCCTGTACTCATAGGGATATTCCGCTTCCGTTTCGATGCGAAATGCCGTACCGCCGGTCAACTGTACAATGATTTCCGCAGCCCGTTCCGTATTACCGCGCTGCAGATCGACAATCTTACCGCTCATATAATTCATGCCCCGATGAGAGAAATAGGCAACCAGACATTTTTTCGCCGTATATTCGTTCATAATATCTACCTTTCTGCAATGATAATTCGTGTGATCCTTGGCATCCAAAAGACGCCGGACGATTACCTCAGCCAAGTGAACAGGCTTGCACCATGTCCCGCGCAAATTGCCGCGCGTGGTCCGCTTTTTTTTCATCCATAAACACCGTGTTGTAGCCTAAATGGCGCTCTGCAAACAAGCCGACATAGGTGAGCTTGGAATGGTTGCAGTAACGGCGCATCCCTGCAACGAACAGGTCGGCTCCATGTTCCGGCTTATACCCGCACGTCGTAAAAACGGCCAGACGTTTTCCGGCCCACAGCGACGGCCCCACTTCCTCGCCATAATACTTGTTCAGTCCATAGACCAAACGGTCAAGCATTGCCTTCATCGGCGCCGTACAGTACCATGAGTAAATCGGTGTCGCCAAGACGATCAGGTCGCTGTCCATAACCTGGACGGCAATATCCTGCATATCGTCGGCAATCACGCAGTTAAACCCGGACCAGTCCTTTTGACAGCCGCGACAGGCGATACAAGGAGAAATAGTTTTATCGTAAAGCCAGGTCACCGTATATGCGGCGCCGCTGCGAGACAATTCTTCACAAAAAGGCGTAAGACATTGTGCCGTATTCCCCTTTTTCCGCGGGCTCCCCATGAAAATTGCTGCTTTCATCTGCGCGTCCTCCTCTATAAACAGCTTTTCGAATGATTATTATTTTATTTTATCATAACCAGGGACGAAAGGGAAAACTTTGCAATACGGTCCCCTTGTAGTACAATAAAAGTTGTTACTTACACAAAACGGTATGTGAATTTAAGGAGGGCATTGCATGGCTCATGTAAATGAACATTATCTAAAACTCCCCGGCAATTATCTCTTTGCTACAATTGCCAAAAAAGTGGACGCCTTTTCCAAGGCACATCCCGACGCTTCCATCATTCGCCTCGGTATCGGCGATGTCACGCGCCCTCTGGCGCCGGCAATCATTGAAGCGATGCATAAAGCTGTCGACGAAATGGGCCAAGCGGAAACGTTCCGCGGTTATGGTCCCGAGCAGGGTTACGATTTTCTCCGTCAGGCCATCATCAAGGGAGATTACGAAAAACGCGGCGTTACGCTCGATCCCGATGAAGTGTTTGTCGGCGACGGCGCCAAAACGGACGTTGCCTGTATTCAGGAAATTTTCGGCAATGATATGCGGTTCGCCGTAGCGGACCCCGTCTATCCCGTTTATCTCGATTCCAATGTCATGCTCGGCCACACGGGCGCTTTTGACGCCGACAAAGGCATTTACAACGGCGTCGTCTATTTGCCCTGCACGCCGGAAAACGGCTTTAAAGCCCAGCCGCCTGCCGAAAAAGTTGATATCATTTATCTCTGCAATCCCAGCAATCCGACGGGAACGGCAATGTCGAGAAAAGAACTGGAAACCTGGATTGCCTATGCCAAAGAAAATAAAGTCGTTCTGATTTACGATTCCGCTTACGAAACCTATATAACGGAAAAGGATGTGCCCCACAGCATTTATGAAGTGGCCGGCGCGAAAGAAGTCGCCATCGAACTCCGCTCCTATTCCAAGTGTGCCGGTTTTACGGGCACGCGCTGTTCCTATGTCGTCGTTCCGAAAGCCTGCATGGCTTATCGGACAGACGGTACGCCTGTCGAACTGAACCCCATGTGGAACCGCCGTCAATGCACCTTTTTCAACGGCACGCCGTACATCATCCAACGCGCCGCGGAAGCTTATTATTCCGAAGCCGGCCAACGGCAATGCCTCTCCGATGTCGACTATTACATGAACAACGCGCACATTATTCGTGACGGCTTACAGGCTGCCGGCTATACCGTCTATGGCGCCACGAATTCGCCTTACGCCTGGGTTCAGACCCCAAACGGCATGAAGAGCTGGGATTTCTTTGATTTGCTGCTCGAAAAAGCGCATGTCGTCACAACGCCGGGATCCGGATTCGGCCCCCATGGCGAAGGGTATCTCCGCCTGACGGCTTTCGGCACGAAAGAAAATACGGAAGAAGCGATACGCCGCATTGCAGCATTGCATTTATTAGCATAAAGGTGGTTGAACAGTGAGCACCAATCTTGAAGTAGGCATTGTCGGCTTGCCGAATGTCGGCAAGAGTACCCTTTTCAATGCCATCACCAAGGCCGGAGCAGAAGCGGCCAATTATCCGTTCTGCACAATTGAACCGAATGTCGGCGTCGTAGAAGTTCCGGATAAACGGATTCAGATTCTGACCGACATGTATGCGCCGAAAAAAACGATTCCCGCCGTCATGCGTTTTGTCGACATTGCCGGGCTCGTCGCCGGCGCGTCAAAAGGAGAAGGCCTGGGTAATAAATTTTTGAGCCATATCCGTGAAACCGACGCCATTGCCGAAGTCGTCCGCTGCTTTGAAGATTCCAATATTACCCATGTGGACGGCTCCATCGATCCGCTCCGCGATATAGAAACAATCAATACGGAGCTCTGTCTCGCCGACCTGGAAACTACGCAAAAACGGGCCGACAGGATCACCAAGATCGCCCAATGCGGCGATAAGAACGCCAAAGCGGAGCTGGCCGTCGTGCAAAAAGTCCTGACGGCACTGGAAAACGGAGAACCTGCCCGCAAAGCGGCCTTGACCAAAGACGAACTGCCGTTGATCAAGGAACTCAATCTGCTGACATTAAAGCCGGTCCTCTACATCGCCAATGTCGCCGAAGAGGAAGTGGCAACGGCCGCTGAAAATCCGTTTGTCCAAAAGGTAGTCGCCTTCGCCAAAGCGGAAGGAGCTCAAGTCGTTGCCGTTTCCGCTAAAATCGAATCGGAAATTGCCGAACTGCCTGCCGACGAAGCGGCCATGTTCTTGGAAGAACTGGGGCTGCCCGAAGCGGGACTGGACAAATTGATCAAAGCAGCCTACGCGCTCCTCGGGCTGATCAATTTCTTTACCGCCGGCGCCGATGAAGTCCGCGCCTGGACCATCACCGACGGTACGAAAGCGCAGAAAGCGGCAGGCAAGATTCACACTGATATTGAACGCGGGTTTATCCGCGCCGAAATCGTCTCCTACGAAGATCTCATTGCCTACGGCAGCGAACAGGCCGCCAAAGAGAAAGGCCTTGTCCGTCTCGAAGGAAAGGACTACGTCATGCAAGATGGCGATGTCACGTATTTCCGTTTCAACGTCTGATCAAAAAAAGGACTGTCAATGACAGTCCTTTTTATATCTTTCAGACCCTATCCGCCAAGGCGGCGAAAAGCCGTTATCTCTATTTCCCGACAGTCTGTGCGAGCCCTCAGGCACGCCGACGCAATCGGAGACATTTAAATAAACAACGTCATGTTCCCCTCTTCCGAGGCGCCCAAGAAGGTCCCGACGCCGACCGTTTCCACCCCGTCGAGCAGTTCCTCCCGCCGCAGTCCCATCGCGTCCATCGACATCTGACAAGCCAGAATACGGACCCCCTGTGCCTGCGCACCGGCAATGAGCTCTTCCAATGACGTAATGTTTTTATCGGCCATGATCTTGCGCATCAGTTTGGTGCCGATTCCCAACATATTCATGTTCGACAGTTTCAGGTTGCGACTGCCGCGCGGCATCATCCATTCAAACATCGTTTCCAGCAATTTTTTTCTGATTCCCGTCCGTTGAGGCTTGCGGATCGCATTAAGCCCCCAAAAGGTAAAGAACATGGTTACCTTTTTGCCCATCGCCAACGCTCCGTTGGCAATGACGAAAGCGGCCATCACCTTGTCGAAATCACCGCTGAAAACGATAATCGTCTTATCGTCTTTCACTCCGGGCAGTGCAGCAGCCGTCATCGGACTCACGTCCTGCACTGCCTCTCTTACTCCCCCTTGCGCACCCAGACCTTGACCTGGCCGTTGCTCTTTTCCCTGTGGACCACCGTATTTCCCGTTGACCGGCACCAAGCCTCGCTGTCTTGCCAGAACCCCGGATCAGAAGCGGTAAATCGACCGACTTCGCCATCAGGCAACATATCCATGGCCTCTTTGAGCTTCAGCATCGGTCCCGGGCAGGAGATTCCCGTCACGTCAAAGTCCCGGTCGAAGGGAACGGCGCCATCAGTTGCAACGACTGCACAGCGCTCCTGCCCGGCCGGCGCGGCGGAGGGACTGGCGGTAAAACGCTGGTCCATAATATTCATCAGGCCGCCTTGCAGGCTTTTCACGCGGAAACCGTGCTGACGCAAAAGTCGTTCGCCGTAATACGCATTCTGTCCGACTTTACAAGTCGTGATATATTCCTTACGCCGATCCAGTTCGGCCAGCCGTTCCCGCAGCTGCGCCAGCGGTATATGCAGCGGCTGCCCGATCGGAGCGGGTACATAGCCTTCATCAGGACGAACATCGAGGAGAACGGCCCCATTGGCGACGGCAGCCTGCATTTCCTGGTACGTAACGGTCTGCGTCAATCGGTCCAACACGTTTTCCGCCGCAAAGCCGGCCATATTGACGGCATCTTTGGCGGAGCCGAAAGGCGGTGCATAGGCCAGTTCCAATTCGGCCAGATCACGTACGGTACCGCCTTGACGCAGCAACGTAGCCAAAACGTCAATGCGCTTATCGACACCGTCAGCGCCATAGATCTGCGCCCCCAAGACGACGCCCGTATCCGGCGCAAACAGTAACTTGATGGCGATCTTAACGGAGCCGGGATAATAGCCGGCATGATTATCAGCGTAAACCCGCACGGAACGGTACGCCTGTCCTCGCGCCTGCAGAGCCCGTTCATTTTCACCGGTAGCGGCAAAAGCCAGGTCAAAGACGTTAACGATCGACGTTCCCTGCGCTCCCTGATAACGTTCGGCATGGCCGGCAAGGTTATTGGCGGCAATACGCCCCTGGTGATTAGCCGGCCCCGCTAACGCCACCGTCAACGGCATTTCGGAATGAAGGCGGCGCACCTGAACGGCGTCACCGACGGCGTAAACGTCAGCAGCATTCGTTGCCATCGTCTCATCAACAATAATATATCCCCGCTCATTCAAGGCGATACCGCTGTCGCGGAGAAACGCCGTATCCGGACGAATACCGATAGACGCGACGACAAAATCGACGGACAGGCGCCGCCCGCTCTGCGTCGTAATAACCACTTTACCGCCGTCTTCGGCAAAGGACTGCACGCCGTCCTGCAAAAGCAAACCGACGCCATGCTCATTTAATTCCCGTTCAGCCCGCAAAACCATATCGGTATCAAACGGCGCCAAAATATGCGGAGCCGCTTCAATCACCGTCGTTTCCATACCGCGCCGCCTCAAGTTCTCCGCCATTTCTATGCCGATAAAACCGCCGCCGATAATGGCTGCGCTGCCCGTTCCGGCAAAACGGTCAGCCATCGCGCGTACCTTATCGATGTCGGGAATCGTACGTACCATAAGAATCTTTTCGCTGTCAATACCGGGAATCGGCGGTTTCAACGGCACTGCGCCCGGAGACAGGATCAGCCCGTCATACGGTTCTTCATAGACAGTGCCGTTGTGCGAAATCGACACAGTCCGCTTCGCCGTATGAACGGCGACGACAGTGCTTTCCGTCCGCACGTCGATGTTAAAACGACCATGTACGGACGCAACGGTCTGGACCAGCAGACGGGAACGGTCCTTGATGACGTCGCCTGCATAATAAGGCAACTCGCAATTGGCGAACGAAATATAGGGGCCCCGTTCCACCAAAATGATCTGCGCGTCTTCATCCAATCGGCGCAGTCTCGCCGCTGCCGACGCACCTCCGGCCACACCGCCGACAATAATATACCGTTTCATATTCAGTCATCTCCTTTTTTTGGCGCTTCTCCTTGAAATAGGATAGACAATACCTGCTTGATCACCGGATCGGCCAGGGCGTACGTAATTTCCACGCCGTGCCGCTCTGCCGTTACAATCCCGGCCAAACGCAACTTCTGCAGATGTTGTGAAATCGTTGACTGCGGCTCCTGCAAACAGGACTGCATATGCGATACGTTGCAGCGCCCGTTGCGCCACAGACCATGCACAATGCAAAGCCGCACAGGATGTGCAATAACCTTCAACAATTCCGCCGTCTCTTTAACCATGGCCTGGTTTTTCATTTCCATCATAATTTCTCCTCTTACTTATCACTTTATTCGAATATTTTATTATTTTAATATTCTTATATTTGAATAATAAAATATATTAATCGTCTTGTCAAGCTTCTTTTGAAAATTTTCGGATGCCTTCCTTGCCTAATCAAATATGGTATAATAAAAGTTATTGACAGAAAAACAAGAAAGGAACAACAATGGGCAGCATAAAAGTACAGAAACTCGCCAAGGCCTTCGGCGTGCATACGATTTTTTCCGACGTCTCTTTTGAACTCCGGCGCGGTGAACGTCTCGGCTTGATCGGCGCCAACGGCGCCGGGAAGTCGACGCTTTTAAAATGTCTCATCGGAGAAGAGGACTATGACGGCGGCGCTTTGATTACTTCCGACGGCGAGAGTATCGGTTACTTGCAACAAGATATTTCTTTCCACGAGTCCGTAACGTTGCAGCAGATTGTCGACGCCGCGTGGAAGGACGTTCATCATCTTGAAGAACAGTTAAAACGGACGGAACGGGCGATGCAGAAAATGCCGGACAACACGGAGCTCATCAATCGCTATGCCCGTCTTCAGGATCGATTCGAATGGCTCGGCGGCTTCGCTTACGAAGCCATGACGCGAAAAATCATCTACGGACTCGGCTTTACGGAACAAGACATGACCAGACCGGTACAAGGCTTTTCAGGCGGGCAAAAGACACGAATCAATCTCGCCAAAGCCCTTGTTCGCCGACCGGACTACCTGTTTCTCGATGAGCCGACGAATCATCTTGACATGGCCATGCTCGAATGGTTGGAATCTTATCTCCTGTCCTATGGCGGCGGGATTCTGATCGTCTCGCACGACCGCTATTTCCTCGACAAAGTCACGACAGGCATATTGGAACTGGATCAGGGGACGGTTACCAAATATAAAGGCAATTACTCGCGTTACGTTTCGCAACGGCAGGAACGGCGCAAAACATTGGAAAGCGCCTATAAAAAACAACAGGAACACATCAAGGAGACGGAAGAATATATCCGCAAGTACAAAGCCGGCATCAAGGCGAAACAAGCCCGCGGCAGACAATCCCAGCTAGAGCGGCTGGAGCGGATCGAACTGACCGCTGCAACGACCACTCTCCAGTTTTCCTTCGCTCCCGTTGAAGAATGCGGCCAAAAGGTACTCGTCTTCGACAACATCTGCGGCGGCTACGGCGAAAATGAACTCTTCAGCCATCTGTCGCTGCTTCTGCGCCGTGGTGAAGCCGCCGCCCTGATCGGCCCTAACGGTGCAGGCAAGACGACGCTGGTCAGGATGATTTTAGGTGAAAAAACGGCAACACAAGGACACATTACATTAGGCAGCCGCGTGCATATCGGCTATTTCGCACAAGAGCATACGGATCTTCACGGTCCTTGGTCCGTCTTGGAAGAACTCATGCAGTCCTTTAGTTACGGTGAAGAGGAAGCTCGTTCCCTGTTGGGCAGATTCCTCTTCCGCGGCGACGACGTCTTTAAAACCGTCGACAGTCTCAGCGGCGGCGAGCAGGCCCGCCTGGCTCTCTTGAAACTGTTCCTGCAAGGACCGAATTTTCTCATTCTCGATGAACCGACAAATCATCTCGACATCCCGACACGGGAAATACTGGAACAAGCGCTCCTCGAATTCGGCGGCACGTACTTGATTATTTCCCATGATCGCTATTTTCTCGATAAAATAACGACACGCACCTTGGTACTTGAAGATAAAAGGCTGAAAGACTATCTCGGCAATTACACGTATTACCGGGAAAAAGAGCAGGAAGCGGTTGAACTGTCTGAAAAAAAGCGGACAGAAGAACCGGCGAAAGAAGTAAAAAAGATCTCACCGCCCGCCATGGCGGCCCCTCGAAACGCAGCGGCGAAAACGCCATCATACGGCACGGCACAACAAATTGACAAACTGGAAATGAAAATCGCCGAATGGGAAGCAACGTTGAAAATGTACGAATTCCAGATGAACCAGCCGGAAATGCAACTAAATCCGAACGAGTTGAATGCTATCAACAATGAATACATGAAGGTCCAGGACGAATTGGAAGCAGCCTATGAAAAATGGGAAGCCCTATGCGATAAACAGTAATATGACCTTTCTGTGAAATAAAGGATACTCCATCCCGACAGATGGCAAAAAACTTCTTGCAAAGTTCTCCGTTTCATGCTATTATACGTTTATCGGCGTTATGCATGATACATGGGGGTATAGCTCAGCTGGGAGAGCGCTTGAATGGCATTCAAGAGGTCAGCGGTTCGATCCCGCTTATCTCCACCATTAAGGAAAGAAGGTCTTCTCGTAAAACGGGAAGACCTTCTTTCCTTTTTATGAAATTTTCATAGCCGTCTGTTTTTTACTCTTTGTATCCCCATACTTTCCGCCTTTCGCAATATGCACGTAAAGCAGCACCGGCAACCTGTGCTTTTTTCTTATAAGGCATTTTTGTCCATCTGTTGATGAAACCCGTCATTCCAACAGGACCTGCCGTTTTTTTCCGCTGTGCAAAAGAAGTGACAGCAAAACGCCTCATTCGGTATGGTTAGTGTTTTACTGGCTATTCCGCACAAAACCTGCGCGCCCCTTTAATCATAAACGGATCGGTAAACCATGCGCCAGCACCAAAACGCATTGAGCAGGAGCAGTCCTGCCGTTACGAAGAAAAGATGCCGAATTCCGATAAGCGCTGCCAATTGACCGCCACAAACGGCGCCGGCGAACATACCTAAGAACTGGGCTGATTGGTTAAATCCGTAAATTCGCCCCAAACAAAGTGCCGGCGTATATTGGCGAATTAAATTATTCACCGAAGGCAGCATGCCGGCCAGGGCGATTCCCAACAGGAAGCGTAAAATGCCAAGTTCTAAAGGATTTTCGGCGACTCCTTGCAAAATGAAAGATAGTCCCGCCAAAAACAGGGAAAACAGGAGAACCTTTTGAGAGCCTGCGCGATCAGCTATACCGCCAATATGAGAAGCCGTAAGCATACTGGCAAAGCCCGCCGCCGAGAAAACGGCGCCGGCAATCAGCGCCAAATGATCCGTATCCCCAATCAGTTGATGGATATACACCGTAATAATCGGTTGAATCGACATCGTTGCGAATTGCATCACCAACGTTGTAACAAACAGACCGATAATAAGTTGCAGCTGTGGTAACTGGCGAAATGTTTCCCGTAATGTCCGTGCCTTTTCCGCAACTTGCGGCCGCACCGTTTCATGAATCCGAAAGAGCGCTAAGAAACCGAGAAAGCAAAAAAATCCAATGAAGAAAAACGTATGGCGAATCCCGATAATTTCCGAGAGCCACCCGCCCAACAAGGGTCCCAAAAGATTGCCGCTGACTTGACAGGTAAAAAACATCCCCAGAGCCCAGCCGGAATGCTCTTTCGGAGATTCCTGCGCAATAAGCGGAATCACGGCGGCTTGAAACCCGCTCATCGCGCCTTGTGCCAACCGCAGCGCCGCCAACTGGTATACCGATTGCGCCAATCCCATTCCCGCCATGATGAAGGAAAGCCATAAGCTGGCGCGCATAACCATCGGTTTACGGCCATATCGATCTGATAAACGCCCCCAAATCGGCGAAAAAACGGCTAAACTAATAAAATTACAACCGTAAATAATACCGGACCAACGTTCAATATCGTCTGTCGCCGTCACCCCCATCGTTGAAATATAAAGCGGCAACATCGGCGCCAATTGACTCATCCCGATAGAAACGATAAAACCTGCACCGCAACAAATCCATAAATTTTGTTTCCATTTTTCCATATCTATGACCTATCCATCTTCCTCGTGTCGTTTCCTGAGCCACTGCCGCAACTCGTTTTCTTGCACATAATGATGACTATTATTATACGCCCTTTTATCCGTGAATAAAGAACAATAAGGAGAATACAGCGAGTACGCCCGCCGCTTCCGCTTATCGCCGCCACGCCCAACCAAAAGGACCGCTCCCTGAGAAGCGGTCCTTTTGGTTGGTAAACAGGACAACCTTTTTCGGCATGTACGGCCGTCTTCCGTTCCGTCCGAAAGCTAAAAACACCCTTATACAGCCCGCCCTTCAACGCCATTGCCAACGCGGACAGCAGCCGTTCTTTTCCCGGCTGCCCTCCCGGACAATGCGGTCTGCAAGAAAAGGCAAACCTCAATTCCCTGCACGGGCGAAGGCGGATTTTCTTCACCTCTTGCTTTTTCCTTACCGTGACGAGGCTCGTTTTGTAAATCGTTCCTGCAAGCCATGAAGCCACACATAGAAGACCGGCGTCACATAAAGGGTAAGCAGCTGTGACACCAGCAGGCCGCCAACGACGGCGACGCCCATCGGCTGCCGGGCTTCCCCTCCGGTTCCCAGACCCAAGGCGATGGGCAAAGCTCCGAGAATCGCCGCCGACGTAGTCATCATAATCGGCCTGAACCGCGTTTGACAGGCTTCGCAAATCGCCTCCCGCGCCGATAAGTGCTCCCGCTTTTGCGCCGACAAGGCGAAATCGATCATCATGATGCCGTTCTTTTTGACCAGGCCGACGAGCATGATAATACCGACATACGAGTAGATATCCAATTCCATATGAAAGAGCATCAGGAAGATCAACGCGCCCGCCCCTGCCAACGGCAACGCCGACAGGATGGTAATCGGATGGATGAAGCTTTCATAAAGGATCCCCAAGACGACATAAATGATGAAGATCGTCACCAGCAACAGAAATCCCATATTGGCAAAGGAAGCCGCGTAGGCAGAAGCGCTGCCTTCAAAGTAGCCGGTTACCCCTGCCGGCAAAGCCGTGGCGGCGATTTTCTGAATATCGGCAGCGGCGCTGCCGATGGAATATCCCGGCTGAAGATTGAACTGCAAGGTTACTGCCGGCATCTGGCCGCTATGGCTGACCGATAGAGAGCTGGTTTTCTCCGTAAAATGGCCTAACGAAGACAGCGGCACCAAACCGCTGCTTGCCGTATTACCCAAATTGGCGCTGAGACTCGTATCTCCTGAAGACGCCGAAGTCGTGGTTGAAGTCGTACCGGAAGCCGTATTGGTCGATTTACCGGCACTGCTTTTACCGCTTGAGGAACTGGAGGCGGTTCCCGGTTTGATGTACAACCGTTGAAGCATAGATGGATCGGACTGGTATTGTTTCCCCAGATCCAACCAGACATTATACGTATTGCTGGCCGTAGAAATCGTGCTGACCTGCCTGTCGGCAAAGGACGAATACAACGCATCCTGAATCTGATTCGCCGAGATGCCCAGCATAGCGGCTTTGTCGCGGTCAATTTCAAAATACAGCGTAGGCACGCTGATCTGCATGGATGAATTGACATCAAGAATACCGGGCAGCGCGGCAAGTTTTTCTTCCATATCCGCGGCAGCCTTGTATAACAAGTCCGGATCGGAACTCGTCAGCGTATACTGCCCTGTTCCGGAACTCTGCTTGCTGCCTGTATTAATGGCAGGCGGATTGGACATCGACACTTTTATGCCCGGAATCGCCGCCAGTTTGGGGCGCAGCTCACTGATAATCTGGCTGACCGATTCCTGCCGGCTCCCCTTATCTACCAGACTGACATTGATGGACGCGGCGTTGGATGTAGGCGATCCCACATTCGTCAGCGCTCCCCGCAATCCCGGAATCTGTTGCACGATTTTGTCGACTTGCGCCTCGTGATCGACCATATAGTCAAACGACGCCGCGTCAGCTCCCTGCACTTTTATATTGAAATTGTTCATATCCTGACTGGGAATGAACCCCTTATCGATCTGCGTATATAAAAAAGCGGCCAAAACAAAAATCATGCCCGTCGCAGCGAAGACTTTCACAGGATGATTCAGCGCTGCGGCTAAAGTCTTGGCGTATGTTCCTTTCAGCCGGTCGAAACCGATATTAAACAAACGAAGATACCCTTTTTTATCGCCATCCCGCTGCCGGCTGACCAGATGATAGCACATCAACGGGGTCAGCGTCAGGGAAACAAACCCGGAGAATAAAATGGCGATGCCGATACTGACGGCAAATTCCCGAAAAAGGCGGCCGACAATGCCGTTCATAAAGAGGATGGGAATAAAGACGGCTACCAGCGAAAGCGTCATGGACAACACGGTAAAGCCGATTTCTTTGGAACCCGTAAACGCCGCGGACTTGGGATCTTCCCCTGCTTCCACGCGCCGCACAATATTTTCCATAACGACGACGGCGTCGTCTACGACAAAGCCGACGGCCAGAGACAGGGCCATCAACGAAATATTATTTAAAGAAAACCCGCACAGCTTCATGACCATAAAACTGCCGATAAGCGCTAACGGGACCGTAATACCGGGAATGATCGTGCTCTTCCAGTTGCCGAGGAAAAAGAAAACGACACCGATGACCAGCAGAATCGTCAATGCCAGCGTCCATTGCACATCCCGCACAGAATCCTTAATATAATTGGTCTTGTTATACAATTCGGAGACGGTCAGACTTTGAGGCAGCGAATCGCCGACATCTTTCATTTTATCCGCTACCAGTTGAGCTACTTCTACCGCATTGGACCCCGGTTGTTTATAAACGGAAATGAACACGCCTTGCGCCGTATCATCCGGCGTGATAAAGGTCCGTAAGCTTTTTTCATTATCATTACTGTCTACGGCCTGTCCTATATCTCGAATGCGTACGGGATTATTATCTTTATAAGCGATAATCAGGTCATTATATTCTGCCGCCTTGAACAGCTGCCCGGACGAATTGATGTTATAGCTGGTAGATCCGTTGGCAATCGTACCGCCCGGCATATTGACGTTGGCCTGACTGATGGCGCTGCTGATTTCGTTGATACCGATCCCCAGCGACGCCAGTTTATCCGAATTGATGCGCACCCGGACGGCATACTGCGCGGAACCCAGTACCTGTACCTGCGCGACGCCGTTAATCCCGGAAAGGGCGGGGATGAGCCGCTCCTGCACATAATTCTCTATATCTGCAGGTTTCATGGTCTTCGAAGAAATAACGTACCGCATGATCGGCTGGTCGGCCGGATTGACCTTCGAAAATGTCGGCGGCGAAGACATATTGGCCGGAAGTTTTTTGCTCGCCGCCGAAATCGCCGCGCTGACATCATTTGCCGCACCGTCAATATCCCGATCCAGCGAAAAAGTCATATTGATCGTCGTCTTCCCCGTGTAGCTGACAGAAGACATGGATTCCACACCGGCTATCGTCGACAGTTGTTTTTCCAGCGGCTGCGCCACGGCAGACGCCATCGTTTCCGGACTGGCTCCCGATAAGGACGCCGAAATCTGAATCCCCGGATAATCGACGTTCGGCAGATCATTGACCGGCAACTGCTGATAGCTGACCAGCCCGAAAAAGAAGATCGTGATCATCACCAAGATCGTCATGACCGGACGTCTGATCCATAATGCCGATAAATTCATGCTCCATCCCCCTCTGACGGGCTTGCCGAAACGGCAGGTTTTACAGATACGGCGCTGCCGTCCTTCAGGTTCAATTGCCCGTCTGTAACAACCGTATCTCCTATGGATACGCCTTTACTGATCACTGCCAGATCACCCGACACGCCGGAAACCTCAACGGGCCGTATCGCGACGGTATGATCATCTTGAACGATAAATACATATTTCCCCTTCTGTCCGTCCATGACGGCGGCAGCGGGAATGACAAGGCGCTTTTTCGGCTCACCAAGTTGCAGCAGCACCTGCAAAAACTGACCTGGCCACAATTTCAGCCCGTCATTCGAAAACTCCGCTTTCAACCCGATCGTTCCGGATGTCCGATCAATCGTATTATCGATAAAGGTCACCTTGCCGACTGCCAGGACATTTCCCTTCTCCGCTTCCCTGACCGTCGCCTGAATCGGCTGCGCCGCCTGAGCGGCGCTGACCTGCGGCAGACTGGCCTCGGGAATCGTGAACTGCACATAGATCGGATTCATTTGATTGATTACGACGATCTGCGTCTGATTGGCCGTAACCATAGCTCCCACATTCGCTCCGATCGCCCCTGTGCGACCGGAAACCGGCGCCGTTATCTGCGCATGATTCAAACTGATTCTGGCATTCTCCATAGCCGCTTCCAATTGCCGGACCGTTGCATCCTGAACCCCGGCGGTGCTGGACTGTTGCTCATATTCCTGTCGGGAAACGGCTCCCTGCTGATACAACTCGCCGTACCTTGCAGCCGTATCCGTGTTGTACGTATCATTGCGCCGTGCCGCCTCCAATTGGGCTTCGGCCTGATTCAGTTGTTGCTGAAAAGGAGCCGGATCGATTTGCGCCAACACCTGCCCGGCCTCCACCTCCTGCCCCGGCTCATAGTATACTGCCGTAATCCGCCCCGTAACCTGCGGAATAACGGTTACCGAATTGACCGGCTGCGCCGTGCCGACTGCATCCAGCGTCAGCGGCACCATCTTTTCCGCCGCCTTTTGCACGGACACGGCCACTGCCTTATTCCCCTGCACCTTCGCCGCAGGCTGCCCGTAGCTGCGTATGCCGGCGATGCCTAAAAACACGATGGCAACGATCGCCACGTACTTGTATTTCCCCAAATTCCTCATGTTCATCTTCTCTTATTGCGCCCCTCGCATAAACTGACGATCAACGACTCGCTTCATGTGTAACAATTTACCCGGGCCGGCATAAAACAACAACGTCATGACAGCCTCATATTTGAATTATACTGACCGGATGATGGTTCCGCAACTAAAACACCTTCAGCCGATCTCTTTATTTAAAAATTATTTAACTCTCGAAACGCCTTTCCCGCAGTACCGGTTGCGTCACTGTTCACAAAAAAATGCTTCCCCCTACGGAGGAAGCGTTTTTGCCTGCAGTAACCAAACGAAAAGGTTCGCCGTCGGTCACGTCGCCGGTCTTTAGCGAATAAAATTAGTGTACAACTTGGCTTCGGCGGTCGGAATTGCAACGCCCGCTCTCCTGCCGGCGCCCAGGCATTGCAGAACCCAAGCCATATTCCGTCCCAAAACACGCATGATCTGCAGCCCTTCGACGTCTTGCTTTACTTCTTCCGGCGTATTGCCGTGTACCATATTCCAGTAGTTCGACGAAACGATCAGCGTTTCATGGTAGGCCAGGTACTTATACAACACATCGAGCGTCGCCGTCGTGCCGGCGCGTCGCGCCGAAGCAATGGCAGCCGCCGGCTTATGGGCCATATACTTGCCCCCGACAGCGGCCAGCTTATCCATAAAGGTAACGATTTCTCCGGACGGTGACGCCCAGTAAACAGGAGAGCCGATGACCAGCCCGTCGGCTGCCTGCAGTTTTTCCGCCGTCTCCCGGACAATGGCGTCCGTAGGCACGGCATGAATAATCTCCGTGCCGATCCCCTGCTCCGTCAACGGAGCGGCAACTTCTTGCAGCGCCGTGTACGTACAGCCCTTTTCACGGCGGCTGCCGTTCAATAAGATTACGTTCATCTCTATCACCCCTTCTTAAGTTATACGGAAACAGTACCATATATATCTTTTTTTGGCAAGAGTCGCTCAAAAGGTAACGGTAAAGGTGATCATACGGTCACGATACGACACCTGCAGTTTGCCGCGCAGGATTTTGGCGAATTCCTCAGCCATGGACAAGCCGATGCCGTACCCCGATTTCTTGCTGTTATGCGACGTATCGCCGCGATAGAACCGTTCAAAAAAGCGCGTATAATCAGCCGTTTCCCCGCCGACATACGTATTGGCCACGGCAAAAACGGCGCCTTTCCCTTTTTTGCGACGCCGCAGCGTCACGGCAACCGTACCGCCGTCATCACAATACTTTACGGCATTATCAACGAGAATATTGATCATTTCATAGAGAAATTTTTCCTGTGACGGAATCGATACATCTGCCTCCACCGTCGTTACCAAATTCTTGCCGCTGTCAACGAGAACTTGCCGGAACGAATCGGCGACGGCGTTCACGGCAGCCGTAACATCGACCGCTTCAAAGGGGATCTCCGCCTGCGCCTCTTCATCCATCTTCGCCAGAAGAATCAGGTCATTAATCAGATTGGACAGACGTCTTACCTGTTTCAGGATACTCGTCGTCCACTCGCTTTTGCCGTTAATAAGTTCCATCGTTTCCGTGTTGGCCGAAATAATGGCTACCGGCGTCTTCAGTTCATGACCGGCGTTGGTAATAAAGCGCTTCTGCTTTTCCATGTTCTCCACAAACGGACGAACGGCTGCCTTCGACATGGCGGCGACGATCAGCACGTAAAGCAGAATGCAGATGATTCCCAACAGCACGGACGAGCGGATGAAGGTGTCGACAGCCGCCATATCTCGCGTACAGTCCATAATCACGATCAGGTGATCGCCGTTTGCCCGGACCGTAATCCAGTAGGCGTACGTGGCCAAATTTTTTTTAAAAAACCCCTTCTCCTGTCCCGCATCCAGTGTCGTCTGCGCATACTGGACCGCTTCCGCTTCCGTAAATGATGCGATGTGATCGACATTGACCCGCTTGACGATGCCGTCTTTATCGGCGAGAATGCTGAAATAGCGGATTTGATAGGCAAATTCCGGCGTATCGTCGGACCAGTTCAGATTAAACCAGGCGTTGTCATCGGGCGCCGGCGCATGATGCAGTACGCCGTCATTGTCGGAGATACGCTGCATAATCGTCTCGACTTGTCCTTTTTCCTGCAAATAAACGGCCGCATCAATCAGTCCCAAAGCGACGAAAATGATGATGACAACGGCGATGGTCGCGACAAAAATGAACTTTCGGCGCAAACGCTGAATGACATTCATGAGGCACTCCTTTCCGCCTACATCTCACGCAGGACGAAGGACCCGTTCTTTTCCCCGACGATTTCCACCGTCGCCGCAACGGCTTCCAATTTCTGCCGCAAATAGGAAATATAGACCCAGACGATATCTGCCGTCACGTCCGTTTCATCATCCCAAATCCGCGCAAAAAGCTGTTCCGTCGAAAAATCCTTGCCGCCATTCAACAACAGAAGCTGCATCAGCTTCGTTTCTTTATTGGCCAGCCGGATGGAATTGTCGCCCTGCAATTCCTGCTCTTCCACATTCAGTGTAACGTTGCCCAAGGTCAGCAGCCGCGGTGTAAAGGAGCCGGAACGCCGTGTCAGCGAACGCAGCCGGGCCAGCAGTTCTCCCATAGCAAAGGGCTTCGTCAGGTAATCGTCAGCGCCGGCATCAAGGCCGTCAATACGATCGCCGACTTCAGCCTTCGCCGTCAGCAACAAAACGGGCGTCACGTTGCCGCTGCCGCGGATTTGACGCAAAGCGCCGATACCGTCGAGACGGGGCATCATGACATCGAAGACCAGACAATCGTACACGTTCTCCGCCGCCTTTGCGACAGCTGCGGCTCCGTCGTAAACCGTATCGACGGCATATCCCGAATGTGTCAGCACGGCGGCAACAGCCGCCGCCATGTCCCTTTCATCTTCAGCAAGCAAAATCTTCATCGTCATCACCCTTCCGCCTTCCCTTCATCGCGAATCAATCTGCGGATCGTTTGCATGGACACGTCGCAGGCAGCCAATTCGTCGGCGCAGCGTTTCAGTTCACGGCAGATGAGAGCGGCGTTTTTTATTTCTCGCTTATACTTCATTTCGTGTTCCAGACTGGCCCAAGAATCCATGGCGATCGTACGCAACTGGACTTCGGCATAGAACAATCCCGGATTACGGCCGAGCGCATCCGGATAGGGACGCTCCAATTGCAAAATCAGATGATAACTGCGGTAGCCGTTCGGCTTGACGTTCTTGATATAATCTTTCTCCGCTACAATCGTACACCCTTCAAGAGCGCGCAGATAACCGATATTCATGTAAATATCTTCCATAAAGCGACAGACGATGCGGATGCCGATGGCATCGCGGATCTCATGCAGCGCCGACACGGCCGTCGGCGGCAGCCCTTTGCGCCGGCATTTTTCAGCCATGCTCGCCTCTCCTTTGATGCGGTAAATCAGATGCTCATAAGCAGCTTCCCCGCTTTTTTCTTTTTCCTGCGCATTATACGTCTCAATCGCCGCCGTCAAATCGTCCAGCACTTGCTGCAACACCGGTTTGAAAGCGCCGTAAACAGTCCTCTCTTCATCCATCGGACTCACATCCTTATCCTATACTGTCTTAACATTATACACCTTTCCGCAACAGGTTTTCATCATGCCGGCGACGCAGCCATGCACGCCGAAGCCGCTTGGCCCGCAATTTCCGGGCAGCGGCCCGGACAAAACAAAAAAGGAACCGCTTCGGCCGGAGTCGGCAGGACTCATGCCGTGCAGTTCCTTTGCGGTCTTTCCCGATCAGCGCCGTTCCAGGATGATATTGTTGCGGAAGGCCTCCAGCAACGCCTTCAAGTCGCTGATCATCTGCAAAATTTTCTTTCCGTTATCCGTATCGCCGATCATCACCCGTTTCGGTTCCAGTTCCACCTGCATCGATTCGGAATCGATATCCGTATTATTGACCAACACGTCGTGTACATCTTTAAAGGGATAATGCGCCTTGATGCGAATGCCGTGGGAATTGAAGATCAACGTATACCCGGCAATTCCCGTCGAGCCCTGATACGCTTTACAGAAGCCGCCGTCGATACAGATCGCCTTGCCCTCAGCCCGCACCGGCGTATCGCCTTTTTTCACCTTAACCGGCGTATGGCCGTTGATAATATGGCCTTGCGGCGAATCGATACCGAACTCATGCAGCAGTTTGACACAGAAGTCTTTATCCCGATTCAGCCGATAATACGCATTTTGCGGCTCTTTCCATGTCGACTCGTCTCGGATATAACTGCGTTCAAAGGTTTTGACGACGCGTCCCGACATAGGCGAGTTCATGCCGCACCAGAGATACCACATATAGTCCAGGCTGTATTCATCGCGCCGTTCAAAGGCGCGCCGCGCCAAAAGATCGGTTTTATCCATGAACGCCTTTCCGCTGTACGCCTTGCCTTCCAGGACGATCTCCGTAAAGGAACCGTCCTGATTGACCGGCAGTCCGCCGTGGAAAAGCAGATTGCCATTGCAGCAGCGGTAGACGGAACCGTGGCTATAAAAGAAACGCATATGGCGCTGGAGCCGCTCGCTTTCCAAAAATTCCGTCCGCAGCTCGGCCATGATCCGCTGCTCTTCCGGCGACAGCGTATACGGATCGCTCCAATCAACGGTCGGAAAATCTGTCGTCAACAATTCATAAACCGTACCGCCCAGCGTGATCGTCCCTGCCGCCGCATTGATTTTGTGAAACAGCAATCGACTGGCCATATCGTATTCCGGGTGACGCCGTATGACCTGCCCTTCCAACTTGGAAAGAATGACATTAATCGCCTTGACCATCGGTTCAATGCCGTCTCTCGCCGTGTACGTGCGCAGGGAGAACAAGGCGAACTCGCGCAGGCTGATGCCGTATCCGCTTTCCAGTATTTCCAGATTATGATAGCGGATATTATTGCGCAGCACATTGGCAATGCACGCCAGGCTGCCTGCCGCCGCGCCCATCCAGAGAACATCGTGATTGCCCCACTGCAGATCGAGACAATGATGCTGCATAAGATTATCGATAATCTTGTCGGCATGGGCCCCGCGGTCATACATATCACCGATAATATGGAGATGATCTACGGCAAGCCGCTTGATCAGATCGGCCAGAGCATAAATAAACTGCCGCGTACTGACCGTTTCCAAAATGGAGTCAATAATCTTGGAATGATATACGCTGCGATTCTTATCTTCGTCAGCCTGCGCGTGAAGCAGCTCATCGATAACGAAGCGAAACTCCTTCGGCATCGCTTTACGCACCTTGGAGCGCGTATACTTGGAAGAAAGCAGCTTGGCGACGAGCAACAGCTGGTGCAGCGTCGTCCGCGCCCACTTGGCGTTGACCTTATGCTGTCGTTCCAACAAATCCAGTTTTTCTTTCGGATAATAAATCAGCGTCAGCAACTCGTCCCGTTCATGCCGGCTGAGGGACTCCGAAAAAAGGAGCTCCACCTTTTCGCGAATAACGCCGGAACAGTTGTTCAAGATGTGATAGAAGGCCTCAAACTCACCGTGCAGGTCGCTCATAAAATGTTCCGTTCCCTTAGGCAGATTGACAATGGCCTGCAAATTGATAATTTCCGTAAACGTTGCTTCCTGCGTAGGATACTCTTTTGCCAGAAGCTCCAAATAACGCACGTATTCCGGGGTATACAATTCGTATGATTCCATAGTAAAACAGCTCTCTTTTCTTAAAATAAGACACACTGAAAATCATCTGGCTTTTATTTTATTTTACAATAGAATCATATATATGGCTAGTTGATTATATTTTATACGACATTGGTATACCAAAAGAGATATAGTATACCACATATAATTCAAAGAGGCGGCTTCTGCCGGCGAGAAAAAACGTACTTGGCAAACTGCCTCTGCCGGTTCTATTCGGCGTCTTTTGCTGCAACAACACAAAGGCGCCCGCCGCTGCCGCGCACGCTGTGAACAGTCGAAAACCCGGCTGCCTGCAGGTGCCGGGTCAATTCCTCTCCCGTATAGATTACCAACCCATCAATCCGATCAGACCAGAAGGTATGATCCGGCCTGCTTTCTTCGCAAGCGATCAGAAAGGTCCCACCAGGTTGCAGCACACGCAGAACTTCACGAAACGCGCCGTCGATATCCGGCCAAAAATAAATCGTTTCAAAAGCGGTAACAAGCTGAAACAGATCATTTTCATACGGCAGTGACTCTGCGCTCCCGACGGTAAGCGTATATACCGACCCCAACTCCTTCTCTACCGTCTTTGCGGCAAAGGCAATGCTCTCTTCCGAAATATCAAGGCCGCACACCTTACTTTCCGGATACATCGCATGAAGCCGAACCATGGCAGCCCCGCCGCCGCAACCGATATCAAGAATCAGGGAATAAGACAAACCGTCAAGATGGGTCAATGCCCACGCCGTCACGGCAGCATGTCCGCTATTCATCCCTTTTAAAAGGAGCCGCCCCCAAAATCCCCGGGGATGACGGAAATTACTCAAGAACCCTTTCATCTTACCGCTCCTCCCGCAAACGAAGATGAATAATTTGATCATTCATATGATGGTTCCACCACGGAATGCAGGAAAAGATCCCCATCCATCCCCAACGATCGCGATATCCTTCATACAAGGTCCAACGGCGTTCGACACAAATTGCGCCGTTTAAAGTCTCCAGCTCGTCGATTCCGTTGATCCCCCAACGGAAAGGAGTCTTCTTCGTATCGACCGAATCATGCCGATGCTGCAAACGGATTAAAGTCTTTGTCATAACTTCAAGAAACATATGCGCACCAGTAAATCGATTGGCAAGAAGAGCGAAAAAAACCTTCATCTCCTCTTCCGAAAAATACATGGAAGCACCTTCCATGAGGATAAGGACAGGGCGGCCTTCCGTAATGACATCATCAGGCCACGACGGATCAAGGAGAGACTTACCGATACTGTGCAGACGTGACGAATCATCGGGAAGCAACTGATACCGCAACTCCATCACTTCAGGCAAATCGAGATTATACCAATCGAGAAATCCCGTGTCGATACGATAAAAACGCGTATCCAAGCCGCATGCCAAGTTGATGCAGACGGCGTTGGCATGTTCCTTGACAAAGGCCTTCACCTCGCGATCCAGAATAGCGCTGCGTACAGCAACACCGACCTGTGATTTTTTCGCCGCCGCAAATTTATCAAAATCATAGTGAAGACAATGCACCAAAGTCACTGCTTTCGGATCTTCAACCAAATGTTCCCCGGATTTTATCGTCTCATATGCTCTGGCCCAAAGGGGAATGAATAATGTTTCCGCCACATTTGTCAAGGATATATCCATCATCATGCCTCCTTTTTGTTGATTTTGATATTCTTTATCATTTTAACACAAGTTATGTTTTTTGTCACCTTTTTAGTATCGTTACATACAAAAGGCATGAAACGATACTCTCCCCTCACTTCATGCCTTTCCCAAAACAAGTTACGGCCGCATCCGCTTCATGACAGCCTGCATTTCCTCTGCCGTCATGGACCGCATGGCTTCCGCCATCTCCTGCATAGCCGCCATACGGCTGCCGCCATTTTCCTTCATTTCTTTCATGACCTTTACGATCGCCTCGGCCTTGGCGTCAATACGCCCTTGCTTTCCCGTATCCTGCGCTGCCACTCCTTGTATCTGGAGCTGTTTCTTTCCCGTTACTAAATATTCCATACACTCTAACGTAGATTGGGCAATGTTGACCTGCCAGAATTCACCGGCTTCGGTCAGTTCGTAACAAACACCGTTATCGCGCAATAAGCCCCGTTCCTGCCACAAATCGAAAAGCCATTTCAACTCCTTCAGCCGCTCCTGATAGGAAACCAGCTGCCGGAGGTCAATATACCGCTGCTCCAACTGTTTCAGCAACGCATTAACCAAAGGCTGTTGCGCCGATTGCTTCAGCAGCGCCATAAACGGCTTTTCTCCCTGATCCACCGCCATTTCGTACGGCTCCAAAGCCCGGTGCAGCATCGTACTGTAGCCGTCAAGGTTGCCGCCGGCGCCACTGCCGAACGGGAACATCGGTACGCCTTGTCGTGTCAGTGAGTTATAGAGACTTCTTTCGCGGTTCGTATTGCTCCAATGACAAATATTGACACGTCTGTAATTGCGTTTTTTCAAATAATCCCTGGCAAAGGCAAACATTTCGGCCTGCTCTGCCGTCGTCGCCGCCGGCGGCAAGGTCCCGTCGGCAATTCGTCTTTGCAGATCGCTGTCTTCAAAAACATTGAGCTGATATAAATCGGCGCCGTCAATATCATAGGCAGATAAAATGCGCAGATCCTCTTGCCAAACCGCCATCGACTGCCCCGGCAGCCCATAGATCAGATCGATCACGACAACGCATTGGTTATAGGCTTTCAAGGCGGCCAGCCGTTTCAAAACCGTTTCCGTATCATCAAGACGGCCGACATTACGACGCACTGCCGTATGAAAAGACTGTACGCCGAGAGAGATACGGTTTACACCGTTTGCCAGCCAAACTTCCATCTTTTCAGGTACCAGATCATGAATTCGTCCCTCCAAGGTCAGCTCATAATCATTAGCCAACGGCAAATACGCGCGAATTGCCTGCAGCAGACGTTTGACGTTAGGAACGGATAAACTCGTCGGCGTGCCGCCGCCGATAAAGACGGAATGAATCAGGCTGTCGCGCAACCGGGGTTGCGCCGCATCCCTTCTGATATCTTCCAAGAGGCAATCTATGTATCGGTTTTCAGCCTGCTGATTTTCGCCATTTTGAAAAAAACCGCAATACAGGCACTTTGTTTTGCAAAAAGGAATATGAATATAAGCGGACTGCGTAGGCTGCGACTGCGGCGGCTGCGCCAACAGTCCTTTCCATATCTGCTGGGCCTCAGCAGGCGCCACGACAGTTCCTTCCAAACCGGCGTGAACGACTCGTTTGTGCGGGAAGGCCGCCGTCAACGCATCAACGCCTTCACAGCCGAACAGAAACGCCCGTTCTGCCGGCGACTGCCTGTCATATAACTCCTGTAACAACATCTATGCCTCTGCCACTCCTTTCAACACCTCTGCCGCAAAGGCTTTGGCCTTGGCAAAATCCTCTTCATTCGGATGTTTTGCCGCCTCGGCATGCATGGCGTCCCGTTCGGGACTCTTGCCATGGGGAGAACCGGCAGGAAACTTCTGATACATCATTTCAATCAGCTTGGGATCAACGGCTCCTTGGCAAATAAAACGACCGGCCGGCGCCTTTCCCGACGGCAGCAACGCCGCCGCATTGTCCAATGCAGTCAGGGCATGCACCGAATCAGGCGGTGCGCCGAGTGTCGCAAAAACAGCAACATGCTTATTCTGCAACCCGGATAAAACGTTTTTCGCTTCCTCATTGACAGTACCGCGATCTACCCAGAAGCCGAGGAATACGCAATCGTATTCTTCCAGATCAGCCGGCGCTTCGCCGACCGGCAAGCAGGGAGTGCCCGCCGGCAAGACGGAAGCGATCGCTTCAGCCACCTTTTTCGTATTCCCAGTGCGTGATGAGTACAAGACAACCGTTTTCAAATATATCCTCTCCTTTATACCGTTAATATGATAACTGCCTTATTTCACACCTTACTCATTAAGTCCGAAATGAACCGACGTCTGAACTGTAACGGTTCTGCCGCTCGCATTTGGAAACGGGCACGCCGCGTATGCGGCCTTGACAGCCGCATTATCGAGGATATCGTGCCCCGAAGACGCGGCGACAGAAACACCGAGGCAGTTCCCCCCGCCGTCCAGTGTCGTCATAATTATGACGGTTCCCTCCAAATGACGTTTGATAGCCATTGGTGGATATTGCTTATTGCCGTTAACAGCGCCCCAGAATCCTTCCACGTCAAAAGGTTGCGTACCGGTTCCGGAAACATTGCCGTCACCGCTCCCCTGTCCGCTGCCGCTGCCTTCTCCGTACCCCTGGCCGTTGCCCTGGCCGTCTCCACTGCCGTTGCCCTGACCGGCACCCAAGCCGCTGCCCTCTCCACTGCCGGCGCCGCTACCCTCTCCGTGCGCTTCAGAGGCAGCCGGCGTTTGCTGTGAACCGGTCGCCGTCTCCGGCACCGCCGGCGGTGCCGGAGACGGCGCAACAGGCTGCGTCTTTTCCACTTCGGCCAAACGTTTTTCCACATCCTCCGCTTTCAGCGGTTCCGGGAAATCGACGGCGCTGCCGCCACCGCCGCCGGCATGGCCGCTGCCCTGACTGATTACCTCGCCAGTCTGCAAATCAATGACATACAGCTGCTCCTTTTCCATCACCGTACCGGAAAAAACAACAACACCGATGCCGATCAACAGGAGATGAAGAATCACGGAAGCAGTATAGGCCTTCATCCATGATAAATTCTTCACATTCCTATCCTTTCTGCTCTGCAGCAATGGCCAGCCGCTTAACCCCGGCTCCCTTCAACATATCCATGACGGCGACGACCTGTCCGTGCGCCGTACGCTTATCAGCCTGCAAAATAACGGAAGCATGATTGTTTTCCGACATATGCTGCTTCATGATCTGATCCGCTTCATGCAAGCTGACCGGTTTATTATCAACTGTAATGTGCCCTTCGGCATCCAACGTCAGAATAATCGGCAGCTGCGCCGGCGCCGAAGCGCTCTGTGCCTGCGGCAGTTGTACGGACAAGGCTTTCTGCGCCACCGTCTGCAAGCTGTTCATCATAAAAAAGACGAGAAGAAAGAAAATGATATCGATCATGGGAATGATCATAAATTGCGGCTTCCTCTTCATCCGATGGCGATTAAACATTGTCCTTCCCCACTTTTTCTTTTTTCCGTTCAAAACGGAAACGCAGAGACTTTCCGTATCGCTAATGATCGTGTCCAGCTGATGACTGAAATAGGTATACACGCAAAACGCGATGATCGCGACACAAAGCCCGGTTGCCGTAGCGACCAGCGCTTCGCCGACACCGCCCGTCATGGCCATGGCGCCGGCGCCGTTATCCAGCACGCTGAAAGTATTGATCATTCCTGTTACCGTACCGAGCAGTCCCAGAAGCGGCGCAATGGTAACGATAGCGCTGAGGTAATCGAGATAACGGCGGAAGCCGACAGCTTCAGCCGCCATCGTTTCGGCAAACGCATCCTTCATCGCTATCTCCGAAGCATCATTTGCCAAACCTGCCGCAATAATTCGGCTGATGGACGTCGGAAACTCCTTGCAAAGCTGCTCCGCCGCCGACCAATTATCGGTTTTGGCAGCGTGATAAACGCCGTGAAAAAACTTCTTCGAGCCGCTGCGGTTCGTCTGATAATAAAATCCCCGTTCCACTGCAATTGCCACCGTGATGACGGACAAGAGCAAGAGCGGATACATAACGATACCGCCGCTGTGAAACAAATGAATACAATACGAAAATCCTTCCATGTCGACACTCTCCTATTATCCTTCAACTATATACCTGATCGCATCAATAAAACACGACACACACCTGCAGCGTACCGTTACATTTTGCCGAACCCGCCTCCTTCTGTTCAGTCATTAATTGAGAGTAATTATTACATTCAAATATTAACAAAGTATTTCCATCCTGTCTACTCCAATCAGTTCTAAAAAGCTCCATTTGGATACCGACTTTATGATTATATCCATAAAAGGATCAAAATACGGCAAGCTATCTCAATCGCTTCCGTTTACAGTATACCACGCAGCCATTCCACACGAAAAACAGCTCTGCCGCAATTTGCAACAGAGCCGTTCAGAAAAAATTCCGCGCACTGCAAAAGCGGAATAAAAATGCATTCTTGCAGTCAGAATCTGTACGTCGCCTGAATGCGCGTGTAATCGCCGAGCGTGAAGTTTTCACTGCCGTAGAGCGTATCCCGCTTGCCGA
>NZ_AWXA01000061.1:0-1244 GCF_000478965.1 Megasphaera vaginalis (ex Srinivasan et al. 2021) | reverse complement strand
CGGCACAGTTGCATTACTCGACGACGTTAACACAAAAGCCGATAAATCCGGTGGGAATGCGACCGGAACATGGCCAATCAGCATTACTGGAAATGCCGCTACGGCAACAACCGCAGCATTTGGAAAATCATTATCAATAGTATCTGGAAATGAAATCAAATTTGATTCATCAGGATATACAAACGGCGGAATTGTTAATATCGGGTGGTATGACGTCCAGAAAAGCACTAAGCGAGTCAATAAATGGGTTTTTAAAAACCTTGGTGGGAAAGACGCTGACGTGCAAGCAAAAGCGTTTTATTCGAGCAATGGCGGCTTTTACGGCAACGTTCACGGAAACGCTGATACAGCGACGAAGCTATCCTCCGCCCGCACAATCTCACTTACCGGCGCAGTCACCGGTAGTGCCAGCACAGATTTGAGCGGCACTGTTAGTATTGTGACAAACATCGCTGGGGTCGCTGTGCTGACCGGAACAATTAATGACGGCGGCACATTGCCAATTCCGTCGGGATACACAGAATCGCAATGTAAATTTTTTGTCTCACCAAACAATCTCAATAGCGAAAGATACTTTTTTGACGTTGCAGAAGACGGCAGAAGCAACTGTATTGCTGCAGAATGCTATGTAAGCAGCCGCGTCG
Organism: Megasphaera vaginalis (ex Srinivasan et al. 2021); assembly: GCF_000478965.1. Taxonomy (NCBI): domain Bacteria; kingdom Bacillati; phylum Bacillota; class Negativicutes; order Veillonellales; family Veillonellaceae; genus Megasphaera; species Megasphaera vaginalis (ex Srinivasan et al. 2021). The sequence continues at coordinate 600 of NZ_AWXA01000061.1, read as the reverse complement.
TACATGTCGCTATGATTATTCGCGGCATGCAGGGGGATCTCGCACCGTATAGCGGCACCGGAAGCGTCGGAAATTTAGCTGCTAACTATACGAGTGATGTCAGATTACCATCATCTGCAAATTACATGGTCATCGGAATAAAGTAAAAAAGGAGTGATAATATGTTTTATGTTTTTGATAAAAACGGGATCTGCATCTACTCATGCAACGACCAGCCGGATATTGACGACGTGAGCAGCAGAGAAGAAGTAATTGTACAAGATGGCGTCATATATGACATTAATACTATTATTTTATCGGACAATAAAATAACTAAAAAACAGAAAGAACAACAAGTAACACAAGAAATAAAGACGCAGAATGTATCATTAGATGCCGCATCTGTCCTTGAAGCGCTTGTTGATTTGCAAACGCAAATTGATGCAATTAACGCAACGAAAGGGGTGTAAATTATGATAAAGGCATGGTTAGTGTCAGCGTATAGTAAGCTCGTTATTTTAGGCAAATATACTCTTGACGAAAAAGAAACCGATAAAATACTTGTTCCGGAGCTATATCAAGCAGCGGTTGCAGAATGGCTTGTCGCAAGAGAGGTATAAG
>NZ_AWXA01000060.1:0-517 GCF_000478965.1 Megasphaera vaginalis (ex Srinivasan et al. 2021) | reverse complement strand
GGACTTCTGGAATAATCTGCCGCCGTTAGCCCCGCCGCTTATCGAAAACGTACTTCGTAAGGGTCACAAAATGCTATTGGCAGGACCGTCTAAATCGGGTAAGTCCTTTGCCCTTATAGAACTTGTTATCGCCATTGCCGAAGGGCGTAAATGGCTGAATTGGGATTGCTCCCAGGGACGGGTCCTCTATGTGAACTTGGAGCTTGACGCAGCTTCTTGCCTACATCGATTTAAAGACGTATATACGGAGCTTGGTTGGGAAGCCCGCAGCCTTTCTAATATCGATATATGGAATCTTAGAGGAAAGTCCCTACCTATGGATAAGCTCGCTCCGAAACTTATCAGGCGAGCCGTTAAGCAAGAGTACACGGCGATTATCATCGACCCGATTTATAAAGTCATTACGGGCGATGAAAACAGTGCTGAACAAATGGCTCATTTTTGCAATCAGTTTGACCGTATAGCGACGGAACTTAATTGCTCGGTCATTTATTGTCATCATCACTCCAAAGGCGCT